>JBJELL010000143.1:0-2888 GCA_051879115.1 Lachnospiraceae bacterium | reverse complement strand
GTTAATCAAGAACTCCTCTAACCATGCAATCGCATCTAAATCCAAATGGTTCGTCGGCTCGTCTAAAAGCAGGATATCAGGATTTCCAAAGAGTGCCTGAGCAAGCAGGACTTTGACTTTGAGTGCACCCGGAAGTTCTGCCATAACGGAGTAGTGGTTCTCAGTAGGAATACCCAATCCGTTTAAAAGCATGGCAGCATCAGACTCTGCATTCCAGCCGTCCATCTCTGCGAATTCTGCCTCTAATTCGCTGGCTTTGATACCATCTTCGTCAGAAAAATCTTCCTTTGCGTAAATCGCATCTTTTTCCTTCATAATATCATAGAGACGTTTGTTTCCCATGATAACCGTATCTAACACAGTGAACTCATCGTATTTAAAGTGGTCCTGCTGTAAAAAGCTAAGACGCTCGCCCGGAGTGATGACGATATCTCCGTTGGTCGGTTCTAACTGTCCGGAAAGAATTTTCAAAAATGTGGACTTTCCCGCTCCGTTTGCACCAATCAGACCATAGCAGTTGCCTTCGGTGAACTTGATATTGACATCTTCAAATAAGGCTTTCTTTCCCAGCCTTAAGGTAATATTATTTGCACTTATCATTTTTACTGACCTTTCTATCGTTTCTTGGTTTTCAACAATCCTCTAATATTGTATCGTAAAATACATATTTTGCAAGTTTTTTCGTTGAAAACAAAAGGTTTTCTGATATAATAAAATTAACTATGTCTATGGGAAGGCTGTCAGGAGGGACGCAGAATGGACAGGGAAGAGCAAAAGAAAGTAATGGAAGATTTAGAGCAACTGAACCATATGATAGAGCAGTTGCCTTCGGGAATGGCTGTTTTAAAAGGTGGAAGGGGATGTAAGATTGAGGCAATGAATACTGCCTTTTTTCAGTCTGTGGGATATTCGGTGGAGGATGTTCTGACGGGAAGCAGGGATATATACCAATTCTGTTATGGAGAGGACAGGGATGTCTTAGAGCAGATGTTAGAGGGTTCCCTTCGGAAAAAAGAGACGGTAGAGGAGGAACTGCGCTTTTGTGATGCTAATGGAAAGATACACTGGTTGATGTTAAGTATCCGCCTCTATGGATATAAGGACGCAGTACCCTATTATTTGGCGGCAAGCTGGGATGTGGATGGCCGCAAGCGGATGGAGGATGAAATCATGCTCCAGACAGAACGATACAAGATGATAGAAGAGCTGACAAAAGAACAGCCGATTGACTATGATGTGGAAAGAGACTGTTTAAAAATCAGCGAAACGATGCGTAAAAGATATCATTTTCCTTCCTGCGAACTGTCTAGAGAGGTTTTAGCACAGGCTATACATAAAGAAGACAGAGAAAAATATGACAAGGTATTAAGAGGTATGTTGGAAAAGGAGATTGAAGGTGCCTTTGAATACAGAGCCTTAGTAGAGCAGGAGGATGGGATAGTCCACAGTGTCTGGCACAAAGCCTATTATAAGAGCATTGCAGGAAACAGCGGAAAGATTATTCGGATTATAGGTAGAATCAGAAACATTGATAAAGAGAAAAGAATGCAGGATCAGCTTCTGGAAAAATCCAGAAGAGATGCCATGACGGGACTTTTGAATAAGCAGGCATTAAGAGATGACATTGAGGAATTTTTTGCAGAAGAGCCGGAGGGCATCCATGCTTTTATGGTAATTGATATTGATAATTTTAAAAAGATTAACGATACCTTCGGGCATATTTTTGGGGACACCATTATAAAAGAGGTTGCGGAGAAAATATCCAATAAGTTTCGTGGGATGGATATGATGGGACGTGTAGGCGGTGATGAATTCGTAGTCTGTATGAAATATACGACAATAGAGCATGCTTTGGAAAAGGCACATAGTCTGTGTGAGTCTGTCCGTAAAAAATATTCAGGGGAGTGTGCGCAAAGAATCATCACATGCAGTGTTGGTATTTCCATTTATGGCGAGGATGGAATGGATTATGAAACTTTGTTTCGGAAAGCAGACCTTGCCATGTATCGGGCAAAGGTAAGCGGCAAAAATGGATATCAGTTAGCGGACAAGGATATGAATGTGGGAGATGAGCTGGAAGGGAATAGAGAGAAAAGCGATGGAGAGTATCAGATTGTCAGCGGACAGGATAAGGAATTTATTACCTTTGCCTTTGAACTGTTGTCAAAAGCGAAGGATATAGATAGTTCCATCAATATGCTGCTAGAAAGAATCGGTAAGAGATATGGACTGGATAAGGTTGCTATTTATGAAAGAAAAAAGCCGGAAAATGCCCTGGTTATGACAAACTGCTGGGTCAGCAATGCCCGTTATCTGAAGATTGATTTGTCGGAACAGAGAATGAAAATATGGGAAAAGAATAAAAGAGAAGGAAAGTTTCTGGTTTCAGACTGTAGTGCCGACGATATACCAAAAGAAGATAAGCGGATATTCCGTGAACTGGGGGCAAAGGCATATGCAGAATACAGTTACGGGGAAAAGGGAAATCCCCAGGGCTATATTACATTTTGTGACTGTCAGGATACAAGGGAGTGGACAGAATTTGAAAAAAGGACATTTTCAGAGATTGTCCGGATGCTTGCGGTGTTCGTTATGCTCAGAACCCAAAGAGAGGAAGACAGACATGAAATTAAATCCCTTCAGGATCATGACCCTTTGACAGGACTGTATAATCTGAATACCTTTAAGAGAAAAGCGGAAAAGATTCTGCGTACAGCAGAGGAGGAAGAACTCTTTGCATTTATCTGTGTAGATATTAACGGATTTTCTTACATTAACGAAAATTTCGGTTATAGAGAAGGAGATCAGGTTTTAGAAAAAATAGCAGAGTTCATTGAAGACATTCCACAGGTTATTTTAGCCTGCAGACGCTATGCCGATTTATTTTT
>JBJELL010000142.1:0-12945 GCA_051879115.1 Lachnospiraceae bacterium | reverse complement strand
CAGAATTCCAAAAACTGCAATCGGTCTTGCTATGAAGGTTAAAAACAATGCTATCAATATCGCTGCCGGAAGAATTGCCGGCATCTTGTGCGGGAATGCCAATAGTCCTAGTAAAAAGAATATCATAATCTGTGCTAACCCCGTTACTCCGTCAAAGAACGGAATCATAACGTCCTTATGACGTACCGGACTATTACCGAGCAGAATTCCCAGAAGATAGACACTCAAATAGGAATTTCCTCCAATCAGTTCTGCAAAGCCAAAAGCAAAAATAACAATGGCTATCACAAAAATGGTCTCCTGTCCCTCTGGCACAAACCTCACCTTTGTCATGAGAAAAATTCCCAATACGGCTGTAAGAATTCCTACCAGAATTCCAAAGACAATCTGGGAAAAGACCATCCATGTTATGCTGCCCATCTCCTGCACGCCCAGCATGGAAATTCCTATCACCGTCAGCAGATAGGACATGGGGTCATTACTACCACTTTCAATTTCCAATAAGGGAGCGGTTCCATCCTTTAAGTTCAGATTCTTTCCCCTTAAAATAGAGAAGACACTTGCTGCATCTGTGGAAGAAAGCACTGCACCAATCAGAAAACTCTCCACAAAGTTAAAATGCAGTACAAAATGACAAAATACCGCAGTCAGTCCCGCCGTAACTACTACGCCTGCCGTCGAGAGCAGAATTGCACGGGCAGCTACGGATTTTGCCGTTTTCCATTTCGTATTAAATCCACCGTAAAACATAATAAATATCAGGGCGGCAGAACATACTTTTTCTGCAAAATCATAGTTATTAAACTGAATCTTAAAGATTCCGTCCGAGCCAAAAATCATACCCACTGCCATAAATAAAATGAGGGCAGGCATTCCAAATTTTCCGGAAAAACGATCCGCCAAAATACATGAAAATAAAATTGCCGCTACCAAAAGATATCCTATCGTCATACTCCTGTCCTTTCTATTATCTATTTTTTATTTCTGCAAACGAGAAATAAAAAGCCCTGCTCCTGCAGGGTTTTACATCATCATATCAATATTATAGTAACGGAATTTCCTGAATATGTCAATCAGGCCGCCGCGTGTTCATTACTTCGCGGCAGCCTGTTGAGGTGATATATCTATTATTTTGGGGAGTTATGGGCTTTGTTTACTTAAACCTGTACAAATGCCGGTGTATCTGCCGGAGCGTTTAAGTATTCTTTTAATTCGTCATCTACTTTCAATAATGATACAGAATAACCTGCCATATCGATAGATGTCATGTAGTTTCCTACTAAGGTCTTAGCAACTTTGATGTTCTTTGCTGCTAATACTTCTGATACTTTTAAGTTTGCAAGATAGAGTTCCTGTAATGGTGTTCCACCAAGTCCGTTTACCATAACTGCTACTTCA
This sequence comes from Lachnospiraceae bacterium, assembly GCA_051879115.1. Taxonomy (GTDB): domain Bacteria; phylum Bacillota; class Clostridia; order Lachnospirales; family Lachnospiraceae; genus Maccoyibacter. The sequence goes on along the minus strand of JBJELL010000142.1, from coordinate 11,547 downwards.
TCACCTGCATTGTAGATTCCTTCTGCAAGAATCTTATCTAATAAATGCTCTGTTGTCTCAGCAACGGTACGAATTTTTTCTCTGTGTGTTCCCGGCTCACCGTGGATACCCATTCCGATTTCAACCTCGTCTTCTGCTAATTCAAAGCTTGGTTTTCCTGCAGATGGTACGGTACAAGGAGCAAGAGCCATACCCATGCTTCGTACGTTAGCAATAACCTTTTCTGCAACTGCTTTTACTTCTGCTAAATCTTTTCCGGCTTCTGCACAAGCACCTGCACATTTATGTACGAAGATTGTTCCTGCAATACCTCTTCTACCGGTTGTCCATGTACTGTTCTCTACAGCCACGTCATCATTTACAACTACTTTTTCTACCTGAATTCCTTCGTCTGCTGCCATATCTGCTGCCATCTCGAAGTTCATTACGTCACCTGTGTAGTTCTTGATTACTAAGAGAACTCCTTTGCCACCGTCAGCAGCTTTGATTGCTTCGTAAACCTGATCCGGTGTTGGAGATGTAAACATAGCACCTGCAACTGCTCCGTCTAACATACCTTTTCCAACGTATCCACCATGTGCCGGCTCATGTCCGCTTCCGCCACCGCTGATTAATACAACTTTTCCGTCAGATCCATTTGCTCTTACGAGTACTTCACATCCGTCTACTCTTTTTACATAATCCGGATGAGCTGCTACCATTCCGTTCAACATTTCGTCTACGATATTGTCTGGGTTGTTAATCATTTTTTTCATAATAATGAGTTCCTCCTTCTCCTTATTTGTTTCATATAATTATTTATAAAGCAAGATTCGTGCCAACTTTTTTTGAATGATTGTTCTGCACTTTTCTGCTCTATGGGTTCTTAATAAATAGTATCAGGTGGTATTAACTACCAAGTTGATATTTTTTACCATGTTCCTTCTTACCAACCTATAAAAGGCTTTCTAGATAGGAACGAACTTCTTCCGTACTCTTTAAGGAAAGTATCCTGTCTAAGTCGCAGGCTTCAGATTCCATACAGCGAATCTGCTCTTTTACCTTTGGTGCCTGAGAAGCACTCATACTGAGTTCATCAATTCCCAACGCCAGTAAAAATGGAAGTGCTGTCTTATCGCCTGCCATCTCGCCACACATTCCTACCCAGATTCCTGCCTGATGTGCAGAAGTAATAATTCTGTAGATGGAATGAATCACTGCCGGGTTAAAGTAGTCATACAGATAACTTACCTTCTGGTTTCCTCTGTCTACCGCAAGTGTGTACTGCACTAAATCATTGGTTCCAATACTGAAGAAATCTACGTGTTTTGCAAAAAGCGGTGCCATCATTGCCGATGCCGGTGTCTCCACCATGATTCCCACCTGCACATCTTCTGCAAATGGAAGTTTTTCTGCTCTTAATTCTGCTTTTGCTTCTTCAATCAGCTCTTTTGTCTCGAGAATTTCAGAAAGCATGGTTACCATCGGTATCATGATTGCAACTTTTCCGCTATCTCCTGCCCGAAGAATAGCACGAATCTGTGTCTTGAACATTTCTTTGTTCTGAAGACAAATACGGATTGCACGGAATCCTAAAAACGGATTGTCCTCCTGCTCTAATTGCAGACAGTCACAGTGCTTATCTCCTCCGATATCTAAGGTTCTAATGACACAGAGACTTCCTTTTGCCTGTTCTACCACGGATTTGTATGCTTCAAACTGCTTTTCTTCATCCGGAAGTTGGGAAGATTCCATGAAGAAAAATTCTGTGCGGTACAGACCTACGCCCTGACATCCGTATGCAGTAGCTTTCTCCATGTCTTCCGGCTCGCTGATATTCGACGCAACCAGAATCTCTTTTCCATCCTGCGTCTTTGCCGGAAGCTGTGCTCTTCCCATCAGATATTCTTTTTCTTTTTCCTGTTTTTCAAGGAGTGTTTCATATTCTTCTAACATCTTTTTTTCCGGTTTTAAAAAGATGCTTCCTTTTACTGCATCAACGATGATGTCATCCCCATCGTCAATTTCATCCTGGCTTAATGCCACGCCCACCATCGTCACAAAGCCTTTTGCCTTTGCAATGATTACGGTATGGGAAGTTCTGCTCCCACTTTCTAGCAAGATGGCTTTTACCTGTTTTTCTGACAGACCTGCCATAATGGACGGTTCAATATCTTTTGCACAAAGAACAACGTTTTCGCCTTCTACGGAAAATTCTTTTATATTCAAAAGTTTTCTCAAAAAACGGTTTCCCACATCAATGATGTCTTTTTGTCTTTCCCTCAAATACTCATCATCGATTTCTTCAAACATTGCCTTAAAATCTGCAACTGCCTTTAAGACAGCTGAAGGTGCCGGATTTCCTTCTTCTATATAACTTAGAATCGCATCTTCTAGAGTAATGTCATCCATCAGCAGTTGGTGTGCCTCTAAAATCTCTGTTTCGCTTTCAGAAAGTTCTTCCCTGTGACTTAACAGGCTATCTAAATCGGCTTTTGCCTTAACATGGGCCTTTGCATATTTTTCTTTTTCCTCTTCTGCCGTTCCTGCTGTATAGGATTTTATTCTTTCTTCATAGTCCGCATTGATAAACTGAATCCTGCCTATTGCTATGCCTTCTACTACAACATTACCCTTCTTCTGCATCCGTCTCACCCCTATTCTTCGTAAAAGTTATTTTTGAACATATCGTCAAGCTGTGCAAAAACTTCTTCTTCATCCGGTCCGGATACGGATAATTTTACTTCGGTTCCTTTTTTTGCTCCTAAAGTCGTAAGCATCAAAACACTCTTTCCATTTGCTTTTTTGCTTCCTACTTCTAAATTCACTTCACTTTTATGCTTACCTACTAATTTTGCTATATCAGCAGCCGGTCTTGCATGAATTCCCATTTTATTATTTACAACGTATGTTGCTGACTTCATATTTCCACCTCGTTATTACTCTAATTTTGATACCTGTTTTGCCAGTTCTGCAGCTTCTACTACTTCTTTCAAAGTTCCTCCGATTGCTGCCTGTACTGCTGCACTGATAGCACCTTCCAAAATCGGTGCATCTGCAATTTCCACATCAATGTCTTCCTCTAAAAGGTCAATCGCCATCTGAGAGCTCAAAATTCCGCTTCCCAAATCTGCAAGTACAACGACTCCCTCGCCGTCATTTGCCTGCTCAATTCCCTCTTTGATACGGATAGCATCGGTTCCAATACTTCCGTCCTCCATTCCGCCCACAGCTAAGACACGATGATCTTTTCCCGCCATCTGAACTGCAAGCTCATAGATTCCTTCCGCGGCTTTTTTACTATGTGATACGATTAATACTCCTACCATATAAACCTCTTCTTTCTATTTGATATTTTCTACATAATAGTCTCTGATAGATTCTAATGTAATCAAGGAAGATGTTGCTCCCGGATCCTGATGTCCGATACTTCTGTCTCCTAAGTAGCTTGCACGTCCTTTCGTAGCACGGATTGTCTTAGTATACTCCACACCCTCTTTTGCAGCCTCACACATTGCATTTAAACAGGTCTCGATGTCGTCACCGTTTTCGATGCCTTTTGTCAGAGCTTCTAATGCAGGCTCTAAAGCGTCGAGCATAGTCTTCTCTCCTCTTTCCGCTTTACCACGCATCTTGATACCACCGATTACCGCTTCTAACATTGCTTTTCCATCCTCTAAGGTAATGGATGTTTGTCCCGTGATTGCTGTTGCAGCTTTCATATAAGCTGTTCCGTAAAGCGGTCCGGATGCTCCGCCGACTTTAGAAAGAAGTACCATACCCACTTTTTTGAGTACCTTGCTCATGTCCTCTTCATCCTGTGGAAGCTGAACCAATACCTCTGTAAATCCTCTTGCCATGTTGACACCGTGGTCAGCGTCACCGATTTCTCTGTCTAAATCAGTTAAAAAGTCTTTGTTTTCTACGATGTTGTCACCGATTTTTTTGATGCAATCGTATATTTTTGTAGCCATTTTTTTAGCCCTCCTCTTCTTTTTTTCGTTTTTTGTTTTGTTGTTTATATTATTAGCAAGAAGTGTGCCAACTTTTTTTGAATGTAGTGTTTTTTGGAGTGATAAATTTTCTGTTAGGGAAGTGGTGCGTGTAATTGAAGATAAGTCTTTCTTACAATATTCTAGAAAAGATGCTTGGCAACGGACGCAACCGGCTTATACTCGCCATCCATGGCTCGGATAAGCCTTGTACGGACGTCCTGTCCGTGCATTGCTGATACAGACAGAATATTGAGAAAGTCTAATCTTCAATACAATGCACCACTTCCCCAACAGAAAATTCATCTCAATAAAAAATCTACATTAGGATGAGGGCTGGCTACGTTGTGGCAACGTAAAAAGAAGAAAGAGGGCACACATCGTAAGCAAACTCTATGTGTGCCCTCTTTCTTCTTTTTCTATTTTATGTCTTTCTCATCTTAATTCTTGAAACATTTGGAATTTTGAATCAGGTTCATAACTGCCTTCCAAAAATCCCAACATGCTCCAAATTCCCAACTCTTGATACTTTTTACCAATCATTCGTCAAGATGGTATTTTCTCGCCTTTGCAGCCACTGTCTTATGGGTTAATCCCAAGGCTTTACCTGCGGCGTTGAAGCTGCCGTATTTTTTCAGGGCGCGACGGATAATTTCACGTTCATAGAATTCCCACGGCATAATTTCTTCGGTTTCGTCTTCCATAACCAGACCTCCAACAGAGTTTGAGGTTTGGGAGAGTCCTGCTTCGTAGAGTCCGTTTTCTACGACGGGCGTATTTGTAGATGATTCGTTTTTGTCTGTGGTTACATCGGTCTGATAGTTTTCACTGATGTAATGAGGTAAGTCCTCTTTTTGGACTTCTTTTCCATCTGCTAAAATATTGATTCGCTCCATGACGTTTTCTAATTCACGGATGTTGCCGGGCCATGAGTAATTGATAAGAGACTGCATAGCTTCGCTGCTTAAATGTTTTGGTTCGCAGTTCAGTTCTTCTGCAATTTTATTCAGGAAATGCTCGGACAGCACCGGGATGTCCTCCTTTCGCTCCCGCAATGGCGGTAGCCAGATTGGGATAACATTCAGGCGGTAGTATAAGTCTTCGCGGAAGTCTCCTTTTTCTACGAGTTCTTCTAGATTCCTGTTGGTTGCAGCGATGATGCGGGCATCTACGGTGATGGTGCGGTCATCGCCGACACGCTGGAATTCTTTTTTCTGGATAACACGAAGCATTTTTGCCTGCATGGATTTGTCCAGTTCTCCGATTTCATCTAAAAAAATAGTTCCTTTATCTGCTAATTCAAACTTTCCGATTTTGGTTTTGATAGCTCCGGTATAGGCTCCTTTTACATGGCCAAACATTTCACTTTCTAAGAGGTTTTCCGGTATTGCGGCACAGTTGACCCGGATAAATGGCTGCTTTGCCCGTTCACTGGAATAATGAATCGCTTCTGCAATTAATTCTTTTCCGGTTCCACTCTCCCCTCTGATTAGAACGTTAAAGTTGTTATCAGCGGTTTTAGCTGCTAACTTCATGGCATCGTAGAGTTTGCTGCTGACTCCTACGATTCGATTAAAGGCTGGATTTAATTTTTTTCTCCTGTTTAACTCTTCTTCTAAGTATTCGGTTTTGGCGGAGAGCTGGTTGATACGCTCCATGAGTTCTTGAATCTCACTTAAATTTTTTACAACAGAGATTCCACCTACAATCTGCTGGTTAACAATGATAGGAACAATATTTGCCACAACGCTGTTGCCGTTTTTCTTCGGACAGATGGCACCCATAATCCGCTGTCCTTTTTCTAAGACTTTGACACGGTTTCCCGTTGGGGAAATTTCGTGTATATTATCGCCTTCTGCAATTTTTTCCCCGGTTACTTCGTTATAAGCCCGGTTTACATAAGTAATTGTTCCATCTTTGTCAAAAACACAGATGCCGTCCTGTACGGCTTCTAATATCTGAAGATATCTTTCTTTTAACTCTTTGACTTCCTCAAATTCCCAGGTAATCTTCGTCAGTTTGGATACGTCTTCAAAGGTGCTGATTGCTCCTTTGATTTCGTCGTTTTCTATGATTGGCGTGGTATTTACCACGGTAGTTGCCTCGCCCATAGTCCGGGTATAGCTTAAGATCGGCTTTCTTGTGTCCACTACCTCCGGAAGCTTGGATTCCGGGAAAACCTCCTTGACGTTTTTACCAAGAACCTCTTTTTCCGGTATACCGAATACTTTTTCTGCTTCTCGGTTGTAAATGATGATGGTATAATGGCTGTCTATGACCACCAGGCCGCTCTCAATATTGCTGTAGATATTTTCAGAGGTAATTGCATTGTCCTGTAACAGGGTGTCTACCTGATTTAATTCTAAGGGACTGATATCAAAATCACTTTCTAAGAATTCTTTCATCTCCCGTGAGGCTTCTTTTGGAGATTCTCCCTCTGTCACAAGATAGATATGTTCTCCTTTTTTGACCTTCAACGCAGTCACTAAAAGAATACTTGTTAAGGGTACGTTATGTAATCCTTCCCGATGTACATGGAAAACGACGCCATATTTTGTCTGTAGTTCATCCGCTTTTTGGACTATCATGGCTGCTACTCTGACATGAAGTCCTTTTTCATAATGTATGGTTATTTTTTCTTCTATCTGCTGTGTTTTTCCCATAGATGTTCTGCTCCCTGTTTTACACATATTCTTTTCGCATCTGCGTATTCGGTATCTGAAGCTGTTCTCTGTATTTTGCCACGGTACGTCTGGAAATGAGGATTCCCTGCTCTTCTAATTGTTTGGATATTTTGGCATCGGAGAGCGGTTTTTTCTTATCTTCGTTTCGGATTATTTCCTCGATACAGTTCAATACGTTGCAGTTATTTCCCTCCGAAGTCTTATTAGAAAAGAAATACTTCATTTCAAAAGTGCCAAAGCGGCACTCTAAATACTTGTCTTTGATGGTTCGGCTGACAGTGGATTCGTGCACCTCTAGTTCCTGGGCAATATCTAACAGGTTCATCGGTTTTAAAAATGCTTTTCCTTTTTGAAAAAATTCCCTCTGGTAATCTACGATAGACTCTGTTACAAGCCGCAGGGTCTCTTCTCTTTTTCTGATATTTTTCATAAGGAGTTTTGCCTTTTGGTACTGCTCCTGAATGTAGTGGTTTTCCTGCTCACTGTGATTTTCTTTTAACAATGGAAGGTAGTCTTTGCTTAACTCTACTGCGTGAACCCGCTCTTTGTTGTAGATAATCCGGTAACCGTCTTCTTCCTGTTTTACAGTAATATCGGGATAGATAAAGGTATTCTTCTCACTTCCAAATCCTCTGCCCGGTATGGGCTCTAAATGTTCTCTGATATAAGAAACATGGTCTGCAATTTTTTCTACGCTTAAATTTGTCTTTTTACTGATTTCCGGCAGCTTGTTTTTAGCGATTTCATCTAAATAGTTTTCGACTAAAAGACGCAGTTCCTTCGTCCGCTCATCTTCGCCTTTTAACTGTAACAGCAGACATTCTTTTAAATCTCTTGCAAATACGCCGCAGGGTTCAAATTCCTGCAAAAAATGGATGTCTTCTTCTAATTCCGATTCCTGTATATGAAGACTCTCTGCTAAATCTGCCGTCTCTATCTTGAGATAACCGGATTCTTCTAAACATTCAATTAAAAATTCTGCTCTTTTCTGTCTTTTAGAATCTGCCTTTTTGGTAAAAAGCTGTTCTCTTAAATATTCTTTTAATCCGGTATCACAGCTTTTTTCATCTGCAATGGCATCTAAGTAGGACTGATAGTCCTCATCCTCACTTTTTCTCCGGCTGTAATATCCGATTCCCTCTCCGTAAGACTGGCGGATTTCTTTTTTCTCCTCCGGTTTTGCATACTCTAACATTGGATTGGAGAGGACTTCTTCCTCAATACATTGATTCAGTTCTTCTGTTCCCATCTGTAAAACGGACAGGGACTGCTCCATCTGGGGCGTTAATGCCAATTTCTGGGTCTGTCTGATGGAAACGTCCATTCCAATCTGCATGAAAATTCACCTCATCTGCCTTTTGTTTGCTCTATGTTGTATTTTATCACATAATGAGAAATTTTGCGATGTGAATTCATTTTACCAGATATTTTCTTACAATGTGATATAATAGAAAATAACTTTAAGCAGACGGAGGATATGATATGCCAAACCAGGATTTAAATTGGGCAGTTTTAGGAACCGGCATCATTGCCAATGAGATGGCAGCCGCTCTTTTAACGATGGGAAAAACGCTGTATGGGGTGGGCAACAGAACCCATTCTAAGGCAGTTGCTTTTGCCCAAAAATACAAGGTGAAAAAAGTATATGAAAAGATTGATGATATGTTTACCGATCCACAGGTGGATATCATCTATATTACAAGCCCCCATAACACACACTATGCCTTTATGAAACAGGCATTAGAACATGGCAAGCACCTCTTTGTGGAGAAGTCCATCACCTTAAACAGCCGTGAACTGGATGAAATGATTGCCATTGCAAAGGAAAAACAGCTTGTACTTGCAGAAGCAATGACGATTTGGCATATGCCCCTTTACAAGGAATTGTGGCGTATTGTGAATCGTGGAGAGCTTGGAAAAGTGCAGATGATTACCGTGAATTTTGGGAGTTTTAAGGAATATAATATGAGCAACCGTTTTTTTAATTTGGATTTAGCCGGCGGTGCCTTACTCGATATCGGTGTGTATGCGATAAGCCTCACCCGAAGTTTTATGTCAAAAAAGCCGACTCAGATTGTCAGTCAGATGAAACCCTCTCCAACCGGTTCCGATGAGCAGGCATCCATCCTGCTTATGAATCCAGACGGACAGATGGCAGCCATCGCACTTACGATGCATTCCAAACAGCCAAAAAGAGCCATGATTAGCTGTGAAAAGGGTTATATTGAAATTATGGAATTCCCGCGTGGAGATAAAGCCATTCTCGTGGATGCAAAGACAGGTGAAAGGCAGGAACTATCTTTCGGGAATACAAAAGATGCCCTGATTTATGAACTACAAGATATGGAAACCGCCGTACTCACCAGACAGTTAGAGGATATGAAACTGCCCTTTACCAAAGATGTCATGGACATTATGACAGAGCTGCGAAAAACATGGAATCTCCGTTATCCCGATGAAGAATGGTAATTCCATTTCTATAGGGAATCTTCCGTATTTTTTCGCTTTCTGACAAGAAACAGTCCCACAAAGAGAAATATCAGGTTCATCAATATACTTGCCATTGCATCAGCAAAAGGCTCATCTGTCATCGTTCCCACTGCTGGAATTTGATAAAATACAGACGGTAATTCTCCTGCTAAATTAGTGATTGCATGATAGAATACCACCACCCATATATTGTGGGTTCTTACATATAATGCTCCTAAAAATACACCTATAAATGTTGCATAAAATACCTGGGCAATGACGGCATTGACCATATTAGGATTGTCGAACAGATTTAGCAAATGAACCAGTCCAAACAATACAGATGATACAAAAATCGCTGATATTTTTCCTTTCCGTTGATTATCTTTCATCTTTACAAGAAGCATATTTAATATCAGCCCTCTAAAAAGAAATTCTTCAAATACTCCGACAAATACCTGCTCTATAATTACTATAAATATCAGGTAAAGTGATGGCATAGCCACAGGATATTCTGATAACTCCCCAATAGACAGAATCAGATTTCCTATCGTCACAAAAAACAGAAATCCACCTGTAACAAGACCTTTGAAAAAGTGTTCTTTTTGGATTCCAAAACTTTGGATTTCAAAAACTCTTTGATAGAAAATGAGCATACCTGCACTCGCTATAAGTCTCCCGATTGTTTCTGCCAATCTCTGCTCAACCGCAAAATGAGTCAGTAAAACATGGGTTATGTTATATACGGCAAAACTTATAAAGATTGCCAATAGACAAAACACTCCTGTATGAATTCTGTTTTTCATAATGGATTCTTTTAACATATGTATCTTCCTCCTTTTATCCTTACAACATATCCTTTATAGAGGTAGAGACTCCTCTCTTTTCTAGAACATACGTCTCCTTCAAATTCTCATTTGCCCGTTTCATCTCATCTTTTAACTCTCTTGCCGAAATCAAACTGCATCCCTGGCCTCTGATAATCACCTGTTCTAAGCCATCGGAGGTGGCAACGGTAACCTGATATTTTCTCCCATTCTCATGAGCAAATTTCTCAATATACTGGTCTGCCGTCTCCGCCTCTTTCGTATAGACCACATGGATATTGTGATAGTCAAAAATCTCCGTCTTATGTCCCTGTACGCGGTAAGCGTCAAAGACCACAATCAGATGACAGCCCCGGATTCCCTGATAATTGCAGAGTAAATCCATAAGTTTCCCTCTTGCTCCGTCAATGTTAACCTCTGCAAGCTCTTTCAAATCCTCCCATGCAAAAATCACATTGTACCCATCCACTAAGAGATATTCCTCTTTGGGTTCTGCCTTCTTCGGTGCCCTTGCAGTATGTTTATAATAGTCAGGAATCTTTTTTACCGGAGCAGACTTCTCTCTTTTGTTGGCATTAGAGGCACGTTCAATAATTCTGTCTACCTCTTCCACATCTATCCATTCCTTTTCTACATTGGATACGGCATGTCTTACTGTCGGTTCCCATATCTCCATTGTTTCTAACTTTTCTTCTAAGACACCTGCCACATGCATGTGCTCTTTTACCTCATACCAGGGTACATTGTAACCTGCTCCGTGGGCACAGAATACAGAACCCGTAGGATTTTCCACATCTCTTTCTGCATCGTATCCAATCTGTGCAATGACTTCCTCTGCATTATGGCATGGGGCATAGCCCTTTAAGGCGCAAAACAGGCGTCCATGTCCTCTCGAATAGGCCGTCACTTCCTTCTGATAATCCCGCATGGTCACAACCGGAGCTTCTCCGGTTAATATAGAAATATCTCCTTCGGTCTTAGGTGGTTTGAAACTACCATGCATCCTCTCAATATCCGTCATCGCTCTTCCGATATTTTCCGTGGGTATTTCTAACCTGTATTCATAAAAAGGTTCTAATAAGACCGACTCTGCTTCTTTTAATCCCTGTCGGATAGCACGATATGTCGCCTGCCTGAAATCTCCCCCTTCGGTGTGTTTTAAGTGTGCCCTTCCTGCCACAAGAGTGATACTCATATCGGTAATCGGAGACCCGGTCAATACCCCTTTATGTTCCCTTTCCTCTAAATGAGTGAGAATCAATCTCTGCCAGTTGCGGTCAAGCATGTCCTCACTACAGGAAGTAAAAAACTGCATACCGCTTCCCGGTTCTCCCGGTTCTAAGAGCAGATGAGCTTCTGCATAGTGACGTAAAGGTTCAAAATGTCCTACACCTTCCACTGTATTTTTTATGGTTTCTTTGTACAGAATATTTCCTTGTCCAAAGGTTACCTCGATTCCAAAACGTTCCAAAATCAGACTATGTAAAATCTCAAGCTGTACCTCTCCCATAATCTGTACATGGATTTCCTGAAGATTTTCATTCCAGACAATATGAAGCTGCGGCTCCTCCTCTTCTAACTGGCGAAGTTTCGGTA
>JBJELL010000141.1:0-2929 GCA_051879115.1 Lachnospiraceae bacterium | reverse complement strand
AGCTGTTAGAGGACGCTAAGACGAAGATGGAAAGAGCACTTCGTGAAGCGAAGATGAAAGCAGAAGTAATTGACGTTACATTACCGGCTCAGAAAAACAATGTTGGTCATCGTCATCCGAATACCATTGCATTAGAAGAAGTGGAGCGTATCTTCGTTGGCATGGGATATGAGGTAGTAGAAGGACCGGAGGTAGAGGAAGATTACTATAACTTTGAGGCACTCAATATTCCGGCAAATCATCCGGCAAAGGATGAGCAGGATACTTTTTATATCAATGATAATATTTTACTGCGTACTCAGACATCACCGGTACAGGTGCGTGTGATGGAGCAGGGGAAATTACCGATTCGTATGATTGCACCGGGAAGAGTCTTCCGCTCTGATGAGGTGGATGCGACTCATTCTCCGTCTTTCCATCAGATTGAGGGTATGGTCATCGATAAGAATATTACATTTGCTGATTTAAAGGGAACGCTTGCAGAGTTTGCTAAGGAATTGTTTGGTGAGGATACCAAAGTAAAATTCCGCCCACATCATTTCCCATTTACAGAGCCGAGTGCAGAGATGGACGTTACCTGTTTTAAATGTGGTGGAAAAGGTTGTCGTTTCTGTAAAGGAGAGGGCTGGATTGAGATTTTAGGCTGTGGAATGGTACATCCGAAGGTGCTGCGTATGAGTGGAATTGATCCGGAGGAATATTCAGGATTTGCCTTTGGTGTCGGCTTAGAGAGAATTGCGCTTTTGAAATATGAGATTGACGATATGCGTCTTTTATACGAAAACGATGTACGTTTCTTAAAACAGTTCTAAAAGAAAAGGAGAATAGTAATGAAAACATCATTAGAATGGATAAAATCAATGGTGCCGGATTTAGAATGTGCACCACAGGAATATATGGATGCGATGACACTTTCCGGTTCAAAGGTGGAATGTTTTGAACAGTTAGATGCGGATTTGGATAAGATTGTCATTGGACAGATTGAAAAGATTGAAAAACACCCGGATGCAGATAAATTGATTATCTGTCAGGTCAATGTCGGTGCAGAGGAATTGTTACAGATTGTAACGGGAGCACCGAATGTAAAAGAAGGAGATAAGGTTCCGGTGGTATTAGACGGCGGACGTGTGGCAGGCGGCCACGATGGAAAGAAGACACCGGGCGGCGTGAAAATTAAAAAAGGAAAATTACGCGGAGTGGAATCCTATGGTATGATGTGCTCTATTGAAGAACTGGGTTCTACGAAGGATATGTACCCGGAGGCACCGGAATACGGTATCTATATCTTCCCTGAGGATGCAGAAGTTGGAGCAGATGCGGTGGAAGCCTTAGGACTTCACAACTCTGTATTTGAGTATGAGATTACTTCAAATCGTGTAGACTGTTTTGGAGTGATTGGACTTGCAAGAGAGGCAGCCGCAACCTTCCGTAAGAAATTCAACCCACCGGTGGTAACAGAGACAGGAAATGACGAGGATGTAAATGACTACATCAAAGTTCGTGTAGAAGATACTGAGCTTTGCCCAAGATATACTGCAAGAGTAGTAAAAAATATCAAGATTGCACCATCACCGGAATGGATGCAGAGAAGACTTGCAGCCCACGGCATTCGTCCAATTAATAACATTGTAGATATTACAAACTATGTCATGGAAGAATATGGTCAGCCGATGCATGCTTATGATTTAGAGACGATAGAGGATGCACAGATTGTGGTAAAACGGGCTCAAAAAGACCAGAAATTCATAACCTTAGATGGTCAGGAGCGTATCATGGATGATTCTGTCTTAATGATTTGTGACGGAAAAAAAGCCATCGGTATCGCAGGTATCATGGGTGGTGAGAATTCCATGATTACAGATAATGTAAAAACCATGCTTTTTGAAGCAGCCTGCTTCGATGGAACCAACATCCGTCTCTCCTCTAAAAAAGTAGGACTTCGTACCGACGCTTCCGGAAAATTTGAAAAGGGATTAGACCCGAACAATGCAATGGCAGCGATTGACCGTGCCTGCCAGTTAGTAGAAGAATTAGGAGCTGGAGAAGTCGTAGGTGGAGCCATTGATGTATACGGTAAGGTAAAAGAGGGAAGAAATATCCCATTTGAACCGGAAAAATATAATAAATTATTAGGAACGGATATCGATGCAGATACCATGCTTTCCTATTTTGAAATGTTAGATTTAGGATATGACAAGGAGAAAAACGAAGTCATCATTCCATCCTGGAGACAGGATTTAGAATGTGATGCAGACCTTGCAGAAGAGGTGGCACGTTTCTATGGATACGATAAGATTCCAACTTCTCTGCCAAGCGGAGAAGCAACCACAGGAAAGCTGTCCTTTAAACTCCGCGTAGAAGAAGTGGCAAGGGACATTGCGGAATTCTGCGGATTCTCCCAGGCAATGACCTATTCTTTCGAGAGTCCGAAGGTATTTGATAAATTGCTAATCGAAGAGGACAGTCCGCTTCGTAAGACTGTGGTAATTACCAATCCATTGGGAGAAGATTTCAGTATTATGAGAACGATTTCCTTAAATGGAATGCTGACTTCTCTTTCTACGAACTACAACAGAAGAAATCAGAATGTCAGACTCTATGAGTTAGGAAATATCTACCTTCCAAAACAAGTGCCGGTAACGGAACTGCCGGAAGAGAGAATGCAGTTTACTCTTGGAATGTATGGAGAAGGCGACTTCTTTACGATGAAGGGTGTGGTAGAAGAATTCTTCGATAAGGTTGGAATGCACAAAAAATGTGAATACAATCCGAAAAATAAGAAACCATTCTTACATCCGGGTCGTCAGGCAGATATTGTCTATGATGGAACCGTAGTAGGTTATCTTGGAGAGGTACATCCAATCGTGGCAAACAGCTATGCCATCAAAGACCGTGTCTATGTGGCTGTTTTGGATATGCCGTATATTGT
>JBJELL010000140.1:0-2955 GCA_051879115.1 Lachnospiraceae bacterium | reverse complement strand
TGGAGTTTTTTTCGCAGATAAAAGGAAAACAAAGCCTGTCCTTTCATAAACCGCCTTATATCCTTGCAAGCGGAAATATTGTAGGGAAGAAGGAGGGAGAAGGACCTTTAGGCAAAAAATTCGATGTCATCTGTGAAGATGATAAATTTGGTGCGGATAACTGGGAGGATGCCGAGAGCACAATGCAAAAAGAAGCAGCAGCTCTTGCCATCGGAAAGGCAGATTTAAAACCGGAGGATATCCGCTATATTTTTGCAGGAGATTTACTGGGACAGAATATAGCCACATCCTTTGGATTGATGAGCTATGAGATTCCTCTGTTTGGACTCTATGGAGCCTGCTCTACGGCAGGAGAGTCCATGGCATTAGGTGCAATGTGTGTGGCAGCCGGATTTGCGGAAAATGTGGTAACACTGACTTCAAGCCATTTTGCAAGTGCGGAAAAGCAGTTCCGCTTTCCCTTGGAATATGCCAATCAAAGACCCTTATCAGCTACCTGGACGGTTACGGGAAGTGCTGCCTTTGTACTCAGCACGAACAGAAGTAAGGCAAGAATTACCGGAATTACAACAGGGAAAATCGTAGACTATGGGGTCAAAGACTCCATGAATATGGGTGCAGCTATGGCACCGGCTGCCTGTGATGTCATTTTTCAAAATCTGATTGATTTTGAAAGAAAGCCGGAGGATTACGATAAGATTATCACGGGAGATTTGGGGAAGGTTGGAAAAGAGATTCTGATAAAACTCTTAAGGGAAAAGGGAGCAGATATTGCGTCGGTGCATACAGATTGTGGAATTGAAATCTTTGATTGTGAAGAGCAGGGAACCCAGTCCGGGGGTTCGGGCTGCGGCTGTTGTGCGGTAACCTTAAGTGCACATTTTTTAAAAGAAGTGGAGCGTGGAGCATTAAAGAGAATTCTTTTTGTGCCAACAGGAGCGCTGCTTTCCACAGTCAGCTTTAATGAGGGACAAAGTGTTCCGGGAATTGCCCATGCGATTGTAATTGAACATGCGTAGAAAAAGGAGAGAAATATGGACTATATCAATGCATTCTGGGTAGGAGGATTCATCTGTGCCCTTGCTCAGATTCTAATGGATAGAACAAAGATGATGCCGGGAAGAATTATGGTACTTCTTGTGTGTCTTGGAGCTGTCTTAGGGGCAGTAGGGATTTATGAACCGTTCTTGGAATTTGCAGGAGCGGGAGCGAGTGTTCCCCTGCTTGGCTTTGGAAACGTGCTTTGGAAGGGTGTAAAAGAAGCAGTAGATGCTCAGGGATTTTTAGGACTTTTTATGGGGGGATTTAAAGCGAGTGCAGTGGGAATCTCTGCGGCATTAATCTTTGGTTATCTTGCATCCTTAATATTTGAACCGAAAATGAGAAAATAAGGGAAGATGGGTTTGACGCATCTATTATGCAATGTTACAATAGTAACCGTGAATAGGAGGTTGCGTGATGGAGGCAGAGGTAAGGAAGAAAATATTGATAGTGGACGATGACCCCATGATTCTAAGGGTGATTCGTTCCTATCTGAAAGATATTTATAAGGTGTATTGTCTAAAGTCCGGCGAGGAGGCAATGAAGTTTTTTTCACAGCAGGTGCCGGATTTGGTGTTATTGGACTATATGATGCCGGGGATGGACGGTCCCGAAGTATTTCGTAAAATGCGGGAAAATGAGGCAACAAAAGACGTTCCCGTATTTTTTATGACAGCAGTTACCGACAGAGACCGGGTATTAGAATGTATGGAAATGAATCCACAGGAATATTTAGTAAAGCCGGTTACAAGCAGTAAGTTATTAAAAAAATTGTCCGATTTTTTTGAAAAATGCAATTAACACCGTATAATTAAAAGGATATGGGACATATTAGTACTATCAAAAAAAAGGAGATAGTATTGATATGAAAAAATTAAAAAAAATCATAATCAGTGCCTTATTAGTAATGGCATTGGGAACACTGACCGCTTGCGGTACCAGAAATGATAATGTAAATGACACTACTACCGGTACAACTGACAATGCGGTGGATGACAACAATAATAACAGAGACAATGCAGCAAATGACAATAATACCACAGATAATGCTGCAGGCAATGTAGGGGATGCAGTCGGAGATGTCGGTACAGGCGTAGGCAACGCAGTAGAAGATGTGGGCAATGGCGTTGGTAATGCGGTAGAAGATATCACCGGAGCAGATAACAATAATAACACTGACAATAATACGAATAACGAAAAAAATGGTACAGTAGATAATACAAGAAATAACAATACTACAACTACAAATCAGTAAATAAAAAAGGATTGCATTTGCAATCCTTTTTCGTATTCTTATTCATCAATGCTGTAGTTTGGAGCCTCTTTTGTGATATGAATATCATGTGGGTGGCTTTCTTTTAAAGAAGCAGCGGAAATCTTAACGAATTTTCCGGTTTCTTTTAAAGTCTCGATATTTGGGGCACCGCAGTAACCCATACCGGAACGCAAGCCGCCGATTAACTGAAAGACCGTATCTTCTACGCTTCCTTTATAAGCAACACGTCCTTCGACACCTTCCGGAACTAATTTTTTAGCATTTTCCTGGAAATAACGGTCTTTAGAACCGTTCTCCATAGCAGCGAGAGAACCCATACCACGATAAACCTTGTATTTTCTTCCCTGATATAATTCAAAGGTTCCAGGACTCTCGTCACATCCTGCGAAGATACTTCCCATCATGCAGACATTTGCTCCGGCTGCGATAGCCTTTGTCATATCACCGGAATATTTGATACCGCCGTCTGCGATAATCGGAATGTCATATTCTTTTGCAACGGCATAGCTGTCCATGATAGCTGTAATCTGTGGAACACCGATACCTGCAACCACACGGGTAGTACAGATAGAACCAGGTCCGATACCAACCTTAACAGCGTCGGCTCCTGCCTCGATCAGATCTCTGGTAGCTGCGCC
>JBJELL010000139.1:0-2976 GCA_051879115.1 Lachnospiraceae bacterium | reverse complement strand
GGTATTATTTGAATTATGGGAGTCTTTTAGGAGCAGTACGACATAAAGGATTTATTCCCTGGGATGATGACTTAGATATCTGTATGCCCAGAGAAGACTATGAACAGTTTAGGGAAATAGCCAACAAAAATATGCAAAAAGGATGTTATGTCTATAATAATATTGATTTTGACAACTGTTGGTTCAGTATGATGAAGGTCATGAAAAAAGATACGGTCTTCATCAGACATCCCTATCGATTTGGGGAAGAGGATGGACAGAGAGTCTTCATAGATGTATGGCCGTTAGATAACGTGCCGGGAGCAACAGAAGATGTCCGCAAGATGAAAAAGAGAAAATCCATACTCACCCGGTTGCTGCGGTTGAAAATAGCTGCAAGAACCGGAGGAAAATTGAGTACAAAACAAAAAATCAGATATGCATTTGTAAGATGGATACCTGATACCTGGTTAATCAGAAAACGAAACCGGAATATGACCATGTGGAGAAAAGATACTACAGATTATTGGCTTAGTGGCGGAATTTATAACTATATGAAAGAAACCATGCCAAAATCCTGGTATGAGCCGGCAGCAGAGTTGGAATTTGAAGGACGGACCTATAAATTTCCGGGAAATTATGACGAGGTGTTAAAACATTTTTATGGAAACTATATGCAGATGCCTCCTGTTGGGAAACGTTTTACTCATGCACCATTTATGGTGCGGTTAGGAGAAAATGAAGAAGAACTGTATTTCCATGAGACTGTTCGTCATAGAAGAAAAAGCCTGTCAAAGAAAATCAAGAATAAAGTCAAAAAAAGAGTAAGAAATATAGGTAAAAAGACACAGGGAATTACAACCGGTATTAGAAATATATTTGTAGAAATTGGTGGTGCTTTACGCAGAAGCGGGTGTATAATAAGTGTAGATAACAGGCGATTGAAACAGCTTCAGAATAAGTATGCAGGAAAGAAATTCTATCTGATTGAAGATATGAATGAGGTAAGTACAAAGAAATTCTCAGATTTGAAAGAGGGAGTAACAATTCTTGGAGATGATAAGCATGTAATACTCAATCCTCAGGAATGGAAGCCGGATTTCTATGTGAATAATAATATGAAAAGAGCTATTCCAAGTGTAGTGGCAGAGGATTCGGAGATTACGATTTGTTATCTTAAAAAATCAAAGAGCATCTTATCGGCTGTGAATACCGTTAAGATACCATACATTTTTAAGAACGAGACAGAGATCTCGGACTCACTGCTTCGTTATTATATTTCATCAAATACCTATGCATTGCCGTTGATGATACAGTTAGCAGTTTATATGGGAGCGGATGAAATAGAGATAATCGGAAGAAATGATAATTATTATACGGATAATGTGGCTCAGATTAAAGAAACATCCGGTAATAATGAGGAACTGCGATTTACAAGAGGAGAAAAAGCGGTACTTAAATATGAGCGTACAAATCTAGCAGTAGAGAAGCTGAGAGCTGAATTGTCAGGGAAACAAATTATGATAAAGGGCTAAGACAAAAAGGAGGTATTGGATGAAGAATGTAAGGAAAATCTTTTGGGGGACAATGGTGAGTCTGGCACTGATTATCGGTGTGTCAAATAAAAACATTGCAGAAGCAGCAACAACAAATGGAATGAAAATTTATGCAATTAATCTTCCGGCGAATAGCTCCACACAGGAAGGGGAATCCGGTGATGGAGGAGCAGGAGATGCCGTATTAGTTGAATCTGCGGGAAAATATCTACTAATGGACACCGGTGGAGAGCCGCAGGCATCTTCTTTGGTATCCTATTTAAAAGGTATTGGGGTAACAAATCTGGACGTATATATCAGCCATACCCATAGTGACCATAGAGGAGGATTGGAAGCAGTCTGTGCAAACTTTAAGGTTGGAAAGATTTATCTGCCGGATAAATCTATTGGAGGCGAATATGTAGAATCTGATACAGGAGCAACTCAGGAAGTTATATATAACAAACTTCAGGGAATTATAGAGAATGAAAAAGCAACTGCTGTTTACCTAAAAAAAGGAGATACCTTTAGTTTTGGTAAAGTTTCTGCAAAGGTGTTAGGACCGGTTGGGACATACCATATAAAAGATTTTGCAGGTCAGTCAGGAGATTCCGGTTCAAAGTCTGGACATTATCTGAATAACTGTTCTCTTACTACGATGCTCACCTGTGGAAGTTATAAATTCCTTACAACAGGAGATATTGAAACAGAAGAAGAGACCGCATTAGTAAAAAAATACGGTTCAGGCTTAAATGCTGATATTTTGAAACTATCACATCATGGATTAGGAACTTCTAACAGCAGCAAGTTCCTGGGTTGTGTTACACCAACCTATTCATTTGGACTAAATGCAGGCTATACGGATACTGTAACGGTAGATGGAAAAGTCGTGAAAAAGACTTATACGGCACAGGAGAGAGTACACGAATATGGCTTCTGCTATATGGTAGGAGATGAGAAGAAACCACTGATTATGGATGTAACTTCTAGTGGCGTGAAAATGTACAA
The DNA here is from genome assembly GCA_051879115.1 of Lachnospiraceae bacterium. GTDB lineage: Bacteria > Bacillota > Clostridia > Lachnospirales > Lachnospiraceae > Maccoyibacter. The sequence continues at coordinate 454 of JBJELL010000139.1, read as the reverse complement.
AGGAAGCTATAGTACAGCTAATTTATTATCAGGATGGGTTAGTGTGAAGGGAATCGCCCAGGTCAGCAGTGGTGCATATTCAGGAACAGATAAATATTATATTGCAAGTAATGGAAAGCCATTGACAGGTGTTCAGAAGATTTCAGGAAACTATTATTATCTTGGAAATGGCGGCTGTATGGAAAAAGGCTATTACGAAAAAGGTTCTTATGTAGGATACCGCAGTTATGGAAATAAGGTAAGATATTATGATTCTGAGGGAGTTATGACTGTAGGCTTCAAGAGCATAGGAGGAAATAAATTTTATTTTGATCAATCGGGATATAAGGTATTAGGAAGCAAGGACTGGAAACCGAAGAAGATTGGAAATTATTATTATGCAGTCAATGAGAATGGTGCTGTTCTTACAAAAGGCTGGAAGAAGTATTCTTCTAAAAAATATCGTTATTTTGAC
>JBJELL010000138.1:0-2998 GCA_051879115.1 Lachnospiraceae bacterium | reverse complement strand
ATGGTTACCATCTGCGGAATGTTCATTGTTTCCATGCTAGAATCTCCTTTCGCCTAACTCAAATACGTTTTTGTGAATATAAATAATTCTTTCAACTGCTGCTTATTTGCTTTTATTAACAGACAGATAATATTTTCAATTATTTTTATTTCGTTCATGCTAAAACCTCTTTTCTTTGTGTAAAAAATCAATTTCTAATTGCTTACCCTAACAAGATTACCTTAGTGGGTTTTAAATTGAAATTTACACTAAATTATGTGTAACGCTAACACGTTTTGAATGTAAATCATTCATTGTCTTCCGTGCCGCTTCTAACTGCTTTTCAGTCTTCTTTGCAGGTGGCGAAATTTTTATCCAACTAACCGGAACGTGAGCACATATACTGCCGTCCTTATTAACTGCTACAATCTGGCATTCTTCCGGGTGCATTCCTGCTAATTTCTTTACCCTGGTAATTGTCCGCCGTTGTGAAAGTGTCAGTGTTGCCCTGTCCCGGTCTTTAATCCATTCAATGACATTTTCAAAGCATCCACCATGATCCGGCAGGGTTATATCAGACGGCTTAACTCCTATCACATCCGCTATTAGTTCCAGTGTCTCACACTCAATAAACTTATTTTCTAAAATCCAAGAAAACGTCTTTTGAGATAATCCTATACTTTTCCTTACCTCTTCTTCTAAAATTCCTTTCTCGGCAATAATAGCACGGTAATTGTCTACGTTGAGTCTCATGTTCTTTCCTCCCTAATCTTCCAGTATTTCGGTTACGTCACATCCGAGTGCTTCCGCAATTCTTCCAGCACACAGCGGGGTAACTTCCCGTTGGTTCAAAATGACGTTAATTCTAGCTCTGCTTACACCATAGGCTTTGGCTAATTCTGAAACGGTCATTTTCTTTCTAGCCATCGCTATATTGATTTTGATTCTGCTAAGTTCCATTTGTTCACCCCTTCTCATATTCAATATTGTGTATCTTTACAATAATACACATTTACGGGTATGTCAATATCATAATATAAAAAGTTTGCATTTCTGTGTATGTTATGTTAATATCAAAAAAGGAGGATTAGAAGATGGGTGTTAACGAGTATGTAAAAATTGGAGAGAAAATAAAACGAGCCAGGAAAGCAAGCGGATTAACTCAACGAGAAATGGCCAAAAAATTAGGATTAGCTTACTCCACTTACTCAAATTATGAGAATAACCATAGGGAGCCTGATTTAGATACTATAAATAAAATATGTGCAATATTGGGTATAGATAAAGATGCGCTTTTTTACGACTTTTTAAGTACTGACGAAATTGAATTTTCAAAAAAACATTCTCTTTCTTTGACGGACGGTTCCTATCACGAAATTACGGTGTCACTCCTGACATTAAATTCAGATGGCCGAAATAAAGTGGCTGAATATGCTGATGATTTAAGTCAAATTCCTAAATATCGAATAAGTTATCCGGAAAACAAAGATAAACCGCAAAAGAAATAGCTCAACTCAAAAGAACTTCCATTCAGATATCTGAAAAACGGACAGCTGAGGTGTGGAGAAAATAGCAGCTCAAGATTAAGGAGTCTAAATATTAGCGCGGAATTTTCCGCCCAACCTAGAAAAGGTACCGAAATTTCAGCACCTTGACAATATAATATACTTACCCAGGGAGCCGATAAGACGGTTCTGGCCATCCGTTCCGAGACCTTGCGGAAAGGGGTGGTAACATGGTTACATACTCTGACTTATTCACGTTTGTAATTATGATATGTGCTGTCATTACTCTTGTCAGTAATTTCAAACACAAAAAATAACCGTCCAGTTCCCGGCTAAGAGTTGGACGGTTATCATACTTTAAGATTCTAACGCCGGAACGGATAGCTTGCACCTATCCATCGGCTCCCTTGTTAAGTATATTATATGTCAGACATACGATTTTTTCAACCACAATTTCAAAATACCGCCCCTGCTGCCAACAGAGACGGTACTGGAACTATACCGGAAGAACCGATATAACTCATTTCTAAACAATTTGAATTATATCATTCTTCCGGTAAAAACACAAGTTACCGGGCATTTTTATGCCCATTTTTAAGAGGAGGATGATTCATTATGGCAAGTATTAGGAAGAGAGGAAAAGGTTATCAGATAACCATCAGCAACGGGAGAGACATTCACGGTAAGCAGATTATAGAGACTGCTACTTTTATCCCGGACCCGGACAAAACCGATAAGCAGAACCAACGGTCATTAGAACGTTTCGTTATGGACTTCGAGGACAAGGTTAAAAACGGCAAATACCTAGACGGCGAGAAGATGACCTTTGCGGATTTCTCCGATAAATGGTTCAGGGAATACGCAGATATCCAATTAGAGGACACCACAACCGATATATACCGGATTCTGCTCAATACTCACATACTACCTGCAATCGGTCACTTAAAACTGGCAAAAGTGCAGCCTGCACACCTTAACAAACTCTATACAGATATGCTTGAGAACCGGAAGGATAATAAAGAAGGTGGTTATTCTCCCACAACAATAAAGCGGGTACACGCCCTTGCAAGCTCCATATTCTCAACCGCTGTACAGTGGAATATCCTATTAGACAATCCCTGTGAGCGTGTAAGACCGCCAAAGCAGACCAAAAACAGCAATGATGTACAATTCTTTACTCCGAAAGAATCCGAGGCTTTTCTAGCCGAATTAGATATAGAGACAAAACAAGGACAGATACAGTTACAGCACAACATATTCTTCCATCTCTCTCTATTCTGTGGTCTAAGACGCGGGGAAGCTGTAGCCTTGCTGTGGTCTGATATTAATTTTGAGAATCACACGGTAAACATTTCTAAAAGTACTGGCATTGTAAAAGGCAAGCCATACACCAAACCGCCAAAAAATAATACATCCATCCGCACGATTACTGTACCAAACCACATCATACGGATGTTAAAGCGGTACCGCATGGAATATAACACCTACCGCCTGTCTATTGGAAATCAGTGGAA
>JBJELL010000137.1:0-3007 GCA_051879115.1 Lachnospiraceae bacterium | reverse complement strand
AGGAAAATGTAGTTGCTGTCATCATGCAAAAAAGTACGGAATACATAGGGATATAGGCTCCGTTTGCCGCTCCCTGATAAAAACAGACAGCCCAGATGACCACAATCAAAAGCATCTGTTTTGCATTGTGTCCAATGTTGTATAAATCGTTTAAAATCAATCCTTTCATGCCGTTACCCCCTTGATATATAGAAGCATAATCTCTTCTAAGGTTGCCGCATCTACCACTGTTTTTTCGTATTTTTTCTGCATGGCTTTCCGGTCTGCTACAAGCACCTCATACTGGTAATCCATTTTCCGAAAAGCTAAGATATCTTCTTTTTCTAACTGCTCAAATGCTTCTTTCCCACAACGTAAAATCCCATAATGATAAATCAGTTCATCTTTGGACTTACTAAGCAAAATCTTCCCATTATGTAAAAAAGTAATGTAATCTGCCGCCTTTTCTAAATCACTTGTGATGTGGGAAGACACCAGAATGGAATGTTCCTCATCCTGTACAAAATCCAAAAAAATATCTAAAATTTCATCTCGCACCACCGGGTCTAACCCACTTGTTGCCTCATCTAAAATCAACAACTTAGCATGATGAGATAGGGCTGTTGCAAGAGAAAGCTGCACCTTCATTCCCTTTGAAAAAGTCTTAATCTCTTTTTCTACAGGAAGGTTGAATCGTTTCAAATATCCCTCATATTCCTGCATATCCCAACTTTTATATGCGTTAGCACATATTTTTCCAATCCGTTTTGGCGTTAAAGTCTCATGGAAATGAATCTCATCAAAAACTACTCCGATTTCTTCTTTTAGGCTTCCTGCGTCCTCCTCCATATGACGTCCTAAGATTTCAATCTCTCCTTTGTCCTTTTGAATCAGATTTAAGACTGCCTTCATCATGGTGCTCTTTCCCGCTCCGTTCTCTCCAATCAGACCCATGATACTTCCCTTAGGAAGTTGTAAACAGATGTCCTTTAATGCAAATTCGGAATAGGATTTATCGAGGTGCTCTATCTGTAATGCATACTCCATCATTCTTCCTCCTGATAAAAGATTTTCAGAAGTTCTATCAGTTTTTCTATACGGATACCGCATTTTTTTGCAATCTCAACTGCCTGTATCAGATGTTCTTCTGCTGCCTTTTGCTGTTCCTCCTGATAGAACTCTGTACTATTCGCCGAGATATAGCTTCCTTTTCCAACCGTGGTCTCTATAAAACCATCCCTTTGCAAATCCTCATAGGCTCTCTGTACGGTTATGACGCTGATATGTAAAGATTTTGCCAATGCCCGCATGGAGGGAATCGGCTCTCCATGCCGCAACTCTCCATTTAATACCATTGCCTTAATCTGGTCGGTTATCTGCTCATAAATCGGCTTATTTGTATTAGAACTGATAATAATTTCCACTTTCTTACCTCCGGAATGTAATATAGTGTACTTATTTGATAAGTACACTATATTACACCTTGCTGTTATTGTCAACTCCTATTTTAAGTTTGCAATCTGTTCTACCAGACTTCTCATTTCCTGTTTCGACTGGGTTGCCCTTGCCGCCTCTATCACCTGCTTTTTTTCTTCCTCAGTCATTTCCCCGAATTTTGCAAGTGCCTGGTCATTCGTTCCTAAAGCAAAGGAAAATCCAATCGGCATTGTATTGCTCATTTTTATCCCTCCAGTACCTATCTGTAATGTTTTCGACATTTTCAGTATGACCGGATTTTGAGTCCTCTATTCTAATTCTTTCGTTTTTCCTCTTTTCTTATTTTTTGAAAAAGAAATATCATTCCAATTCCTGCTACAATCAGCTCTGTCACCGGAAACGCCATCCACAATCCCCGTATTCCCCACACTTCTGACAGTAGAAATGCCATCGGTATAATGATGAAAAATCCTCTCAACAGTGAAATTACATGTGCCAAAAGTGCACACTCCGAGGAAGTAAAATATACCGATAACACAATGTTCCATCCGGCGAAGATACAGGCTGTAAAATAAATCTTAAGTCCCAATACTGCGATCTTTTGCAGCACTGCATTTCCTTCACTGTTAAATACTGCTGCAATTCCATCGGCTCCTGTAAAAATTCCTGCGTAAATAAGCACCGATAGGATTACAATAAGACCTGCTGCATATTTTAAAATCTTATGATTTTTTTCCTGCTCTCCCTTTCCATAATACCTGCTGACAAGGGGCTGAATTCCCTGTGCAATTCCCGTATAGATTGCCAAAACTACAAGGGAAATGTTGGCTATGATTCCATATGCTGCTACTCCGGTATTTCCGGAAAGTTTTAACATAATTCCATTAAAAATCATCATAACAATTCCGGAAGATATCTCTGCAACCAGTGATGGAAATCCTCCTGCAAAAATATTCCTTGTAATTTTCCCCTGTATCTTTCCCTGTTCAAGATGGAACTGATTCTTCTTTTTCAGAAAATGGAATGACATGATAATAAGACTGATAACCGGAGCAAATCCCGTGGCAAATACGGCTCCGAATATTCCCATTTTCAACTCAAAGATAAATATATAATCCAAAATAATATTAGAAAAACTTCCTACTAACATTGCCATCATTGCCAGTCCCGGTTCCCCATCATTGCGCACAAAGCAGATAATCACTTCATTGAGAAGAAATGCCGGAGAAAAAAGTAACAATACTCTTAAATAGGTTTTGCACATTTCAAAAATTGCTCCATCTGCCCCTAGCAATATCGCAATCTTATTCGAGAAAAGTATTCCGCTTAATATGAAAATTACTGCAAACAACGCCGCAAATACAAGCGTATGGGAGAATATCTCATTCCCTTCTTTTGTATTCCCCACACTTTTTTTCATGGAATACCCCGTGGCACCGCCGATTCCAAGCATCAGACCGCTTCCATGTATGAAACTGTAAATTGGAATTGCAAGATTCAAGGCTGCCAGACCGTTACTGCCTAAGCCTTTTGCCACAAAATAGGTATCTGCTAAAATATAACAGGATAAACCAATCATTCCCAAGACATT
>JBJELL010000136.1:0-3010 GCA_051879115.1 Lachnospiraceae bacterium | reverse complement strand
CTGAACCAGACACACAATTTGATAGCAAAGACATACTCCTGAAATTTTTGGCATGTTGTTAAAAGTCATACCAATATTATTCAAAAAATCCATGATTTATCTCAGGAATAACCAATCTTCCGTTAACTAATTCTATCAGCAGGAAAATGATGAGTGTGACAGCTCCATGTTGCAGGCTATGGTTAAATTGTTACATTACAAATAAGAGAAGTACTTTTAAAAAAACTTGTGAAAAAGAATAAACAGGAATATAATAAAAAAGAATGACTGCAAAACACAGAAAAAAGAGAAAAGAGGAACATCGAACATGAATATATTAGTAATCAACTGCGGAAGCAGTTCTTTAAAATTTCAATTAATTGACTCTGATTCCGAGCAGGTACTTGCTAAAGGTCTCTGTGAGAGGATCGGAATTGACGGAAGATTGGTATATCAGGCAGCAGGCGGAGAAAAAGAGATTACAGAAGCTGCAATGCCGACCCATACAGAAGCAGTGAAGATGGTATTAGAAGCATTGGTAAATCCTAAGACCGGAGCTATCAAATCCTTAGAAGAGATTGGAGCAGTGGGACATCGTGTGGTACACGGCGGAGAGGCATTTACCGCATCCACGCTGATTGATGAGGAGGTAATCAAAGCAGTAGAAGCTGTCAGCGATTTAGCTCCGCTTCACAATCCGGCGAACTTAATCGGAATTGAAGCATGTCAGGAATTAATGCCGGGTGTGCCGATGGCAGCAGTTTTTGATACCGCATTCCATCAGACCATGCCAAAAGAAGCGTATATGTATGCCATTCCTTACAAATACTATGAGCAGTATAAGGTGCGTAAATACGGATTTCACGGAACCAGCCACAGTTATGTGTCCAAACGTGCGGCAGAGATTTTAGGACAACCATATGAATCCTTAAAGACGATTGTATGCCATCTTGGAAACGGAGCTTCTGTCTGTGCTGTGAAAAATGGAAAATCCGTAGATACCTCCATGGGCTTATCCCCGTTAGAAGGACTGATTATGGGAACCCGTTCCGGAGATGTGGATCCATCTGTTTTAGAATATATTGCACAGAAAGAGAACTTTGATATCCCACAGGTTATGAACGTATTGAATAAGGAATCTGGTGTGTACGGTGTTTCCGGAGTCTCCAGTGATTTCAGAGATGTGGAGGCGGCAGCAGAAACAGGAGATGAGAGAGCAGACCTTGCACAGGAGATGTTCTGTTATCGTGTGGCAAAATATGTTGGTTCCTATGCGGCAGCTATGAATGGAGTAGATGCCATCTGCTTTACCGCAGGCTTAGGAGAAAATTCCGGCATGATTCGTGAAAAAATCTGTAATTACTTAGGATATCTCGGTGTAGAACTCGACGAAGAGTTAAATAAAAGACGTGGGGAAGACCTTGTTATATCAAAAGCAGATGCAAAGGTCAAGGTTCTTATGGTACCTACAAATGAAGAACTTGCCATTGCAAGAGAGACGGCAGCCTTAGTACACGAAATATTGTAGAAATGCAGTAAAAATAAGACAAAATATAGTTGACAAATATCTACCGGATATGTATAATTGTTTAGGTGTGAATAGGAGAAGATGATGAAAGTTGATTTAACAGACATTAGAGCCTTTGAAAATAAGGAAATCGTAAAAAAAGTTCCTATAGACTTAGTGTCCTTCGACTCGAAGTTAGGCAATTTTCCTATTACGGAAAAGGATGAAGTGGAACTCCATATTCAAAACGAAGAGAACAAGCGGCTGCTTATTCGTGGGAATACGGATTTGACCATTGCAATTCCTTGTGACCGTTGTCTGGAAGATGTTCCGACGACATTCCATTTAGACATCGACCGGGAGATTCCCTTACAGGAAGAGTCCGATGTGGATGAAGAACAGATGGAAGCAAAGGACTACATGCTTGGATTTCATCTTGATTTAGATAGAATCATTTACGATGAAGTTTTGGTTAACTGGCCCATGAAGATTCTATGCAGGGAAGACTGCAAAGGCATTTGTAAAAAATGCGGAATGAATCTGAATCATGGAACCTGTGATTGTGAAAAGACAGAACTGGATCCAAGAATGGCAGTTATCCAAGATGTGTTTAACAAATTTAAGGAGGTGTAACCAAATGTCAATTTGTCCAAAGAACAAATCTTCTAAAGGTAGAAGAGATAAAAGAAGAGCTAACTGGAAAATGACTGCTCCAACTTTAGTAAAATGCAGCAAATGTGGAGAGTTAATGATGCCTCATAGAGTATGCAAAAGCTGTGGCTCATATAACAAAAAAGAAATCATTGCACAGGATTAATATGCAGATTGAAGGAGTGTTTGAAAAAACACTCCTTTTTTTCGTTTCAGTAAAACGTAAGAGAAAGTAAGAGGTGGGAAAAATGACTCTGACAATGGTAGTAACCGCCATCATAATCATGGTAGTATTAGATGTCATCTTTATTTCGCTCTATTATATTGAAATAAAGAAAAAGCAGGATGCTAAGAAAAAGGATATGGAAAAATATCATGTTACAACCGGGCAGATAGAACGGATAGAAGAAAGGATGAATCTGAAATCTTCCTATCCGATAGTATTATATAATGTACATTATTCCTATTTCGATGAGATGAATGAAAAAAAGCAGGGGGAATACCTGTGGAAGAAAAAGAACATCTGGAATACCGGGGATGAAATCAGGGTATATTATGACCCGGAGAATGAGAAAAATAGCTTAACGGATTTTGAATTGGCACAACAGAGTAAAAATAGCATGCTCTTTATTGGAATGATAGGAATTATACAGATATTTCTTATAGCAGCTCTTTTATATGGGGTTTATCTAAGACGATAAAAATAGAAAATAACAGGTGGTATGATGGATATAAATAATGAAAATAAATTATTGTCGACATTGGGAAAATTAACAGACAGCCTGATTTTAAATATTTTGTTTGTGATAAGCTGTCTTCCGGTGATAACCATTGGGATATCGTGTACAGCACTCTATTATACAACGCATAAGG
>JBJELL010000135.1:0-3023 GCA_051879115.1 Lachnospiraceae bacterium | reverse complement strand
CTGCAAGTGCTAATGCACCCAGTTTTTTTGTTTTCATCTATCTGTTCCTCCTAAATTTCGTATCTGCTTGTTTCATTATAGGTCTTTTTCTCCCTGCTTACAACAAATTTTTTCTATATCTGACAATACTTTTTCTATTACTTCTGTCACAGAAAGTTTTTCCTGTCTGGAATTTTTCTTAAAATGATAGGTCAGATACGGGGCTTTCTGTTCCGGTGTAAACGTAAGCACATGGTCATAATTCCCCAGCAGTTCCGGTATCTTAGCCGGGTCAATTTCCGCACGTTCCATAAAGACAAAGCGGATACTCTCTCCCTTCTGGGATACCTCTGTCAAATAGCAGGCATGGGCTTTTGCCTTTGTTCTTGCTATCCACAGCAGATTTTCTACGGATTTTGGAAGGTCTCCGAACCGGTCTATCAGTTCTTCTAACATTTCCTCGCTCTCTTCTTCATTCTCAATCCCTGCAATTCTTTTATAGATATCCAGTTTTTGAAATTCGTTTGGAATATATTTTGCCGGAATATATGCATCAATATCGATTTCTAAGGAGGTATCAAAGGACTCCTCCTGCTTTTCTCCCTTCATCCTCTTTACGGCTTCGTTGAGCATCTTACAGTATAAATCATATCCGACTGCCTCCATGTGTCCGTGTTGTTCTGCTCCTAAGAGATTTCCTGCACCACGGATTTCCAAATCCCTCATGGCAATCTTAAATCCACTTCCTAAATCCGTAAATTCTTTGATAGCAGCCAGACGTTTTTCCGCAATCTCTTTTAACATCTTATCCCGGCGGTAGAGTAAGAAGGCATAAGCTGTCCTGTTAGAACGTCCGACTCTTCCTCTTAGCTGATAGAGCTGGGAAAGCCCTAAATTATCGGCATCATGAATAATCATGGTGTTGACATTGGAGATATCTAGTCCCGTTTCAATAATCGTCGTAGAGACCAGCACATCAATTTCTCCATTGATAAAGCTGTACATAATATCTTCTAATTCTCTCTCCTTCATCTGTCCGTGGGCAAATGCTACAGAGGCTTCCGGCACCAGAGAAGCAATCTTTGCCGTCACCTCTTCTATCTGGTTAACCCGGTTAAAGACATAGTACACCTGACCGTCTCTAGACAATTCCCGCACGATTGCCTCTCTCACCAGTTCTTCATTATATTCCATAACATAGGTCTGAATCGGCATGCGGTCCATAGGCGGTTCTTCTAATACGCTCATATCGCGGATTCCTATGAGACTCATATGAAGAGTTCTCGGAATCGGAGTTGCTGTTAAGGTCAAAACATCAATATTTTCCTTCATCTGCTTAATCTTTTCCTTATGTGTCACTCCAAACCGCTGTTCTTCGTCGATGATTAACAATCCTAAATCTTTAAAGGCAACGTCCTTTGAAAGCACACGGTGGGTTCCGATGACGATGTCCACCGCACCTTTTTTCAAGCCCTCTACCGTCTTTTTCTGCTGGGCAGATGTCCGAAAACGGCAGAGCAAATCTACCCGCACCGGGAAGTCCTTCATCCTTGCTGCAAAGGTATTGTAATGCTGCTGCGCCAGAATCGTGGTCGGCACTAAATAGACAACCTGTTTTCCTTCCTGAACGGCTTTAAAGGCGGCACGGATGGCAATCTCCGTCTTTCCATATCCCACATCTCCGCAGATGAGACGGTCCATGATTTTTGTACTCTCCATATCCCGCTTTGTAGCTTCAATGGCAAGCTCCTGATCCTCGGTCTCTTCAAAGGGAAACATTTCCTCAAATTCTTTCTGCCATACAGTGTCTTCCCCATAGGCAAAGCCTTCCCTGTTCTGTCTCTTGGCATAGAGTTCTACCAAATCCTGTGCAATATCAGCAACGGCTTTTTGCACCCTAGTCTTGGTCTTATTCCACTCCTGGGTTCCAAGACGGTTTAATTTGGGTTTCTTTGCATCGGAACCGGCATATTTCTGGATGAGTTCTAACTGGGTGGCAAGAATATAGAGATTGCCTCCTTTGGCATACTCAATCTTAATATAGTCCTTTACCACCTTATCTACTTCGACCTTTTCAATTCCGCGGTAGATACCGAGTCCGTGGTTTTCGTGTACCACATAGTCCCCTATGTTCAAATCCGAAAAGCTCTGAATCCGTTCTCCCTCGTAAGCCCGCCGTTTCTTCTTTTTCTTCTTTTCCCTTCCGAAAATATCACTTTCCGAGATGACTACAAAACGTAAATCCGGGTATTCATATCCTTTCTTTACCTTGCCATAAGATACCATTACCTCTCCCGGTTTGACTTCATGTTCCTTCTCTTGTGTATAGAAAGCATTGATTCCCTCATCTACCATATCTTCTGTAAGGCGGTTTGCCCTGGTTTTAGAACCGGAGAGCAGAATGACACGGTAACCGTTCTTCTTATAGCGTTTCAAATCTTTTATTAACAGTTCAAAACTGTTATTATACGGATTTACCGTCTTCATATTGATTTGCAGGTACTCTTTTGCCGGAAGGGTCTTTTCCTTCATTTCAAGGGCGGCTAGTCCAATGGTCTTTCGCTGAAGTAACTTTGCCGCTGTCTCTTCATAGGAATAGAGAGCATTCATCTGCCCCGGTAGGAGATACCCTTTTTCTAAACGCTGCTTCATGCTCTCCTGAAATTCCTTTTCGATAATTCTGCCCTTTTCTGCCGCACGAATAGGTTCATCTAAGAATACCAGCGATTCTTCTTTCGGAAAATAATCTAAAAGAGATACCGTCTCCTCTTCAAAATAGGTAAGGTAAGCATCCATCCCTTCTAGGAGTCCTAGCTCTGTGAGATTTTCTTCTAACGTATCTGCAAGAGTCTTCACCCGGTGCGCTTCTTCTGTCTTCATCTCGCTGCGGTAGGTCTCATAGAGTTTTTTTGCATCTGCTTTGATCTTTTTTAGACCTCTTTTTTTCTTCTCTTCATCAAAAATAATTTCCGATGCAGGATAGATTCGGATTTCATCCAGATTCTCTATCGACCTCTGGCTGTCCGGTGCAAAACTTCTTATGG
>JBJELL010000134.1:1742-13582 GCA_051879115.1 Lachnospiraceae bacterium | reverse complement strand
CTCGTAGAAATTTTAGCATGGTGGTAACGGAATACCACATATTATCAAAAAAATCTATTATATATTCAAAATAAATTTCAGCTTCCGATAAGTCGCTCTATCAGTATAAAAATTATTTTGCAACAGTCTCTTTGTTATTTTAGCTGCGAAAATTTCCAAGTAAGAAAAGAATCTCACCTAATGTAAACCATAAAATAATTATAGTTGACAATCGGAAAATAGAAGTGTAGACTAAGAATTGGCTTTATGAGATTCAAAATTACAAGTTAAAGGAGATAGAGGCAGACATGATAACTTTAGCAAAAGAGATTATCGAAGGCCGCAGACTGGGAAAGGAAGAAGATGTACAGACTTTTTTGGATGCGGATTTAGAGGAACTGTGTAAGGGCGCAGATGAGATTCGTAAAACTCTGTGCGGAAATAAGGTGGATTTGTGCAGTATCATCAATGGAAGAAGCGGACGCTGTGGAGAGAACTGCAAGTTCTGTGCGCAGTCTGCACATCATCATACGAATTGTGAAGAATACGGTTTTTTAGATTTGGAAAGTCTCAAAGAGGGATGTGCCCATGCATCGAAACAGGGGGTCAACCGCTATTCTATCGTAACCGCAGGACGTGCCATGGAAGGAGAGGATTTGGAAAAATCTATATCGGCTTTTGAGGCAATGCATGAGGAATATCCTGACATGATTTTATGTGCCTCCCATGGATTTATGAAGGCAGAAGACTTAAAGCGTTTAAAGACGGCGGGTGTCAGCATGTACCATGAAAATATCGAGACTTCCAAAAGATTTTTCCCGGAAATCTGTACCACGCATACATATGAAGATAAAATAGAAGAAATTGCGTTAGCAAAGGAAGCGGGACTTGAGATTTGCAGCGGGGGCATTCTTGGAATGGGAGAGACCTGGCAGGATAGGATGGATATGGCAGCAGAGCTTGCGGAATTAAAGGTAAATTCTATTCCGCTTAACTTCCTGATTCCAATTCAGGGAACACCGTTGGAAAATAACGAACCTTTGAAGCAGGAAGAAATCATTCGTATTGTAGCGATGTTCCGTTATTTCAATCCGACGGCATATATCAGAATTGCGGCAGGAAGAAATTATTTTGATGACGGCGGTGAGATTCTATTCCGTGCCGGTGCGAATGCAACCTTAACGGGAGATATGCTGACTACGGTAGGTAATAGTACAAAGCAGGATCGGGAGATGTTAGAAAAACTGGGATTTGAAGTAAAGGAGAGAGAAAAAGACAATGAATAATGTTAATACAAATACAAATACGAATACAAATGGTCTGAATGCAAAGACCATCGCACTGATTGGACTTATGGCAGCAGTCACCTGTATTATGGGACCGCTTTCGATTCCTCTGCCGTTTAGTCCGGTTCCAATTTCGCTGACAAACCTTGCAATCTATCTTACAATTTATGTGTTAGGCATGAAAAAAGGTACTTTGAGTTACATCATATACCTGTTGCTTGGCTTTGCAGGTCTTCCGGTATTTTCTGGTTTTACCAGTGGTCCGGCAAAACTGTTAGGACCGACAGGCGGATACCTAATCGGATTTATTTTCTTAGCAATTATCTGTGGTATTTTCATTGAAAAATGGCCGACAAAGCGCCTGCTCTGCTTTATCGGAATGGTCATCGGTACAGCAGTCTGCTATCTGTTTGGAACGGTTTGGCTTGCTTATCAGGCAGGAATGAGTTTTTATGCAGCATTAGCAGCAGGTGTCATTCCTTTCATTCCGGGAGACTTGGTAAAGATTGTGATTGCTATGATCTTGGGAACAGAGATTAGAAAGCGTTTGAAAAAAGCAGATTTGGTGTAAAAACCATTAAGGGGCTGTCACGTTGCGACAGCCCCTTAAAATTATCTATTTATCTTTTTTATTCGATTTATAGTAGATTGCCAATACATTCTATCTTTCAATACTCTAATAACTGTTACTGTTGAATCTTCTATCACAAAAAATATCATATATGTATTATGTGGTTTATAGTATACCTCCAATCCCTCAACTACACAACCAGTTTTTTCATACCCCTCTGCAAAAGAATCTAATGATTTAATAGCCATTTTTATCTTCTTTGAAAAATTCTCTGCATATTCTCTATACTTAAAATTCTTCAAAATATAGTTCTTATAATCCTTAATATCTTGGAGTGCATCATTCGACAAGATTACCTTATATTTCTTTGGACTTTCCATATTTTATATTAAATGTTGTCGATTTCCTCCCATGCTTCTTCAATAGTATATACTTCTCCTTTTTTCATGCTCTGTATACCCCTTGCCAGCTCTTGATACAATGCATCAAAAGCATCTTGTTCATAATTTTTCTTATTGTTTGCTATATCAACTGCTACTGATGATGCCATAGTATCACTTCCTTTCTAAAATGATTATATGCCATTAGCAGATATATTACAATAAAAAGAAACCATTATTTTCATTAAAACATCTGGATAAAAAATATTAACTTCGTGCTAATAAAAAAGTATATGCGGCTCTTTTTGACGGTCTCTATTTAAATTAGAACAAAAATTCTCCTATTTTTCCTAAAAATTATTCGCAAGGAAATAATATAAGCTGTGTTAATATAACTTGCACAGAACTTGGACAGGATAATAGCAAGGAGGATTTTTATTTATGAGAGAAATTGTAAACTTAAATACAAAGTGGGCATTTACAAAAGAAGCAGATGCCATTCCTAAGACCATGCCGGAAAAATGGTACTGGGTAACACTGCCCCATTCCTGGAATAACATCGATGGACAGGACGGAGGAGCAGATTATTACCGCGGCACCTGTTACTATGCAAAAGAAATTAAAAAAGTGGATTTACCGGAAAACGCACAGTACTATCTGGAAATCAAAGGAGCCAATGCTTCTGCAGATGTCTATTTAAATGGAAAAAAATTAGCACACCACGATGGTGGATATTCCACCTGGAGAGTTAACATCACGGATGCTTTAGAGGCAGAAAACCTCCTTGTCATCGCTGTTGAAAACGGTGTTAATGACAGAGTCTATCCCCAGAATGCAGACTTTACTTTCTACGGCGGACTCTACCGTGACATCAACCTGATTGCTGTCGCAGACTCCCATTTTGATCTGGACTACTACGGAGGTCCGGGAATTCAGGTAACACCGGAGGTTACAGGAACAGACGCAAAGGTAGAAGTAGAGGTATTTTTAAGCAATGAAAAAAGCGGACAGGAGCTGGTATTTGAAATCAAAGATAGAGAGGGAAATACCGTAGCCGAAGGAAGACAGGAAGTGTCTTCTAAAAAGACAATTTTTGAGATTTTGAATGTGCATCTGTGGCACGGAAGAAAAGACCCATATCTGTATACCGCAGAAGTTTCCTTAGTTGACGGCGAAGAGATTATCGATAATGTAAGCACCAGATTTGGATGCCGTTCTTTTGAGATTGACCCGGAAAAAGGTTTTATCTTAAACGGCGAAAGCTATCCGCTTCGTGGGGTGTCCCGCCATCAGGACAGATGGGGAATTGGAAATGCCTTATTACCGGAACATCATGAGGAAGACATGGAGCTCATCTGTGAAATGGGAGCGACTACAATCCGTTTGGCACACTATCAGCATGACCAGTATTTTTACGACCTTTGTGACGAGAAAGGTATGGTCATCTGGGCGGAGATTCCATATATTTCTTCCCACATGCCGACGGGACGTGAGAATACCATCTCCCAGATGAAGGAGCTCATCGTACAGAACTACAACCACCCAAGTATTGTGGTATGGGGACTTTCTAATGAGATTACCATGTCGGGAAAATCAGATGAGGATTTGTTAGAAAACCATAAGATTTTAAATGATTTAGCACATGAGATGGACAAGACCAGATTGACCACCATAGCAGCTGTAACCATGTGTGATATCCATGACCCATACATTCAGATACCGGATGTGGTATCTTATAACCACTATTTTGGCTGGTATGGCGGAGATACCTCTATGAACGGACCGTGGTTTGATAACTTCCATAAAGAGTTTCCGAATATTCCGATTGGTGTCAGTGAGTACGGATGTGAGGCTTTAAACTGGCATACTTCCAATCCGGTGCAGGGAGACTATACGGAAGAGTATCAGGCTTACTACCACGAAGAACTGATTAAGCAGCTCTTTACAAGACCATATCTGTGGGCAACCCATGTATGGAATATGTTCGATTTTGGAGCCGATGCGAGAAATGAAGGTGGTGAAAACGGACAGAACCACAAAGGATTAATTACCTTTGACCGCAAGTATAAAAAAGACTCTTTCTACGCATACAAAGCCTGGTTATCCGATGAACCTTTTGTACACATTTGTGGAAAACGCTATGTAGACCGCGTTGAGGATGAGACAAAAATTACGGTTTACTCCAATCTTTTGGAGGTAGAACTATTTGTAAACGGCAAGAGTCTTGGAAAACAAAAGAGTGATGAGCATTTCTTTTATTTTAATGTGCCAAACGAAGGAGAATCCGTATTGACAGCCGTAGCAGGAGACTGCAAAGACGAGAGCAGAATTCGCAAGGTAGAGGTATTCAACGAAGAATACCGCTTAAAAGAAAAAGGTGCCGTACTCAACTGGTTTGACATTACAGAGGTCGAGGGACATTATTCCCTAAACGATAAATTAAGTGACATCTTAAAGGCACCGGAAGGGATGGAATTGTTCAAAGACCTTATGGAGAGCATGATGCAGAATACAGAAGAAGGTGTGGGCATGAAATTAGAGATGAGTGATGCCTTAATGCAGATGGTGGGAGGATTTACCGTTATCCGTATGCTGAATACCTTCGGTGCAGCGGGAAATGGAAACTCCATGACAAAAGAACAGTTGTTGGAATTAAATGCACAATTAAATCAGATTAAGAGGGTTGATTAGGATAGAGAGAATGTAATTCCGTGAATTCTTTTGGAGACATTCCGTACTCCTTTTTGAAAGCACGGTAAAAGCTGGAATAATCCTTAAACCCACATTGAATATACGCTTCGCTAATGCTGGTGTTGCTAAGAATGGCATCACGGCACATAGCGAGGCGTTTTTTCATAATATACTGATGAATGGACAAGCCCATATTCTCTTTAAAAACATGGGAAATATGATATTTACTTACAAAGAACTCCCGTGCAAGCCGGTCTAAAGAAAGCTCCTCATCTAAATGCTCCTCAATATATTGAATCAATCCCTGAGAAAGACTCTGCTCACTCTCCGGTTTTATAAAATGGTCAAATTCATAAATCGTCCGGTTTAAATGCAGGATTAAATCCTTAACACAGAGAGAGACCTTAGCAGACTTTCCAAAGCGTTTTGACTGCAATTCTTCAATTAACTGGAAAACCTTAGCCTGAAGGGCATTAAAAGCAATCACATCATAATGAAAAATATACTGTTTCGTAAGAGCTGTCTGCTGCATGACATAGACATAATCATCAGAAAGGGAACGCAGTTCTTCACAGAAATCCCTGCTGATCCAAAACACGAACCGCCGATAGGGAATCGTTCCATCCTGGATTGTTACAAAATGAGCCACATCCGGCGGAATTAAAATTACATCTCCTGCCTTGAGCGGATGTGGAATCTCATCAATTGTAATTGACACATTCCCCTCCAAAAAAAAGTAGAACTCATAATAATCATGAGTATGATTCTGTACTTTTGGAAGCCGTAAATCACTATAATAATAAATCTCAAAATCTTCGGACAACATATACTGTCTAGTGTTAAAAGTAGTCTGCAAGTCTTTTTTCATTGAAAATTCTCCATTCCGAAAAGTTAAATATAATCAACTTCAATTCTAAACAATTTTGATGAAAAGTATTCATAGTATTGAGTTATTATGTAGCAAGTTTTGCAATGTGTACAACAAGTATCTCAATTCTCATCTCATAAGAAAGATTTTAGAATAAATGATAGAAATAAAACTATCATGAGCAAGTAAAAGGAGATACGAAAACATGGAAATGACATTGAGATGGTATGGTTCAGAATTTGACACGGTTACGTTGAAGCAGATTCGACAGATTCCGGGAGTAACAGGGGTAATCACAACTCTTTACGATACGAAACCGGGCGAAGTATGGAGCAGGGAACGGATTCGTGCAATGAAGGATGAGGTAGAAGCAGCAGGGCTTCATCTTGCTGGAATTGAGAGTGTCAACATTCACGATGCAATCAAGACCGGAGCACCGGAAAGAGATATGTACATTGATAACTACATTGAGACTCTGGAGAATTTGGGAAAAGAAGATATACATCTGGTATGTTATAACTTTATGCCGGTATTTGACTGGACACGTACGGAACTTGCCCGTGAGAGAGAGGATGGTTCTACCGTTCTTGCCTACACGCAGGAGGCAGTTGATGCATTAGACCCGGAGAAGATGTTTGATTCTATTGCGGGAGATATGAATGGAACGGTAATGCCGGGCTGGGAGCCGGAGCGTATGGAGCATGTAAAAGAGCTGTTTGAAATGTATCAGGATGTAGATGATGAGAAATTATTCGAGAACCTGAAATATTTCTTAGAAAAAATTATGCCGGTCTGTGATGAGTATGACATCAATATGGCGATTCACCCGGATGACCCGGCATGGAGTGTGTTTGGACTCCCACGTATTATTACCAACAAAGAAAACATCCTGCGTATGGTTCATATGGTGGACAACCCACACAACGGAGTGACCTTCTGTTCCGGTTCCTATGGAACGAATTTAGAGAATGATTTACCGGATATGATTCGCTCTTTAGAGGGAAGAATCCATTTTGCCCATGTGCGGAACTTAAAGTTCAACTCTCCAACGGATTTTGAAGAGGCGGCACACCTTTCTTCCGATGGAACCTTTGATATGTATGAGATTATGAAAGCTCTCTATGAGACCGGATTTAGCGGGCCAATCCGCCCGGATCACGGAAGAATGATTTGGGATGAGGTGGCAATGCCGGGTTACGGTCTGTATGACAGAGCCTTAGGAGCAACCTACTTAAACGGTTTGTGGGAAGCAATCGAAAAGGGGGCAAAATAGGATGAGACTTTGCAATGCGGATATAAAAAACGAAGCACAGTGGAAAGAGAAAGGTTATCATCTGCCGGAATTTGATAGAGAAGCCGTAACGGCAGACACAAAGGAGAATCCGGTCTGGATTCACTTTGGAGCAGGAAACATTTTCCGTGCATTTCAGGCAAACGTTGTGCAGAAGATGTTAAATGAGGGAACACTTGGCTGCGGGCTTATCGTAGCCGAAGGATTTGACTATGAGATTATCGAGAAAATGAATCGCCCTCATGATGATTATTCCCTTTTGGTAACCTTAAAATCCGACGGAAGTGTAGAAAAGACCGTGGTAGGAAGCGTGGTAGAATCCTGTATCTTAGATTCTCAAAATGAAGCGGAATTTGAAAGACTGCGTGAAATTTTTAAAAAAGACTCCTTACAGATGGCATCTTTTACAATTACGGAAAAAGGCTACAGCCTTGTGAACGGAAAAGGAGTACTCTTACCGGAAGTAGAAGCCGATTTTGAAGCAGGACCGAAGAAACCGGCAAGCTATATTGGAAAAGTAGTTTCTCTGTTGTACACACGTTTCTTAGCCGGAAAGACACCGATTGCTTTCGTAAGTATGGATAACTGTTCGCATAATGGGGATAAATTATATCAGGCGGTAAATACATTTGCAGAAAAATGGCAAAAAAAGGGTCTTATAGAAGAAGGTTTTGTAACCTATATTAACGACAAAAATAAAGTGACCTTTCCGTGGACGATGATTGATAAAATTACGCCGCGTCCTGATGCCTCCGTAGAAGAAATTTTAAAAAACGACGGTGTAGAGGGATTAGACCCGGTCATCACTTCAAAAAATACCTATGTGGCACCTTTTGTAAACGCCGAGGAATGTGAGTACCTCGTCATAGAAGATGCCTTTCCAAATGGACGTCCTCCATTAGAAAAAGGTGGTCTGATGTTTACGGAACGGGAAACGGTGGACAAGGTAGAAAAGATGAAGGTGTGTACCTGCTTAAATCCGCTGCACACTACTCTTGCCGTATTCGGATGTCTGTTAGGATATGAGAAAATTTCCGAGGAGATGAAGGATGAACAGCTTAGGAAAATGGTAGAGGTTATCGGTTATGAAGAAGGACTTCCGGTGGTGGTTAATCCGGGAATCTTAGACCCGAAAGAATTCATTGATACCGTATTAAATGTGCGGATTCCAAACCCGTTTATGCCGGATACCCCACAGCGGATTGCAACCGATACGTCCCAGAAGCTGGCAATCCGTTTTGGAGAAACGATTAAGGCGTATGCAGCTTCGGATTCTTTGAAAGTAGATGACTTAAATCTCATTCCTTTGGTATTTGCAGGATGGCTGCGTTACCTGATGGCGGTAAATGATGAGGGTAAGAAGTTTGAGCTAAGTCCTGACCCGTTGTTAGATACGGTGTGTCCGTATGTGGCGGATATTTCGCTGGGACAGGAAGTAGATGTAGAAGAAAAGCTGAAACCGGTTTTAGAAAACAAAGACATTTTTGGCGTAAATCTCTATGAAGTGGGACTTGCCCAGAAAGTGTGCGGATATTTTATGGAATTAATTGCAGGTGTTGGAGCCGTTCGGGCAACGTTAAAAAAATATACAGGATAGCAGAGAGGAAAAAAGATGAACGAAGTATTAGAAAAGATTCAGGAGATAGGAATTGTTCCGGTAGTCGTATTAGAGGATGCAAAGGATGCAGAACCGCTGGCAAAGGCGTTGTGTGAGGGAGGACTCCCATGTGCAGAGGTTACCTTCCGCACAGCAGCAGCAGAAGAATCGATTCGCATTATGACAGAAAAATACCCGGATATGTTAGTGGGAGCGGGAACGGTCTTAACCACAGAGCAGGTAGACAGAGCCGTCTTAGCAGGAGCAAAATTCATTGTAAGTCCCGGCTTAAATCCACAGGTTGTGAAGTACTGTGTGGAAAAAGGGATTTTAATTACACCGGGTTGTGCAAATCCAAGTGATATTGAACAGGCATTGGAGAACGGCTTA
This sequence comes from Lachnospiraceae bacterium, assembly GCA_051879115.1. Classification (GTDB taxonomy): domain Bacteria; phylum Bacillota; class Clostridia; order Lachnospirales; family Lachnospiraceae; genus Maccoyibacter. Next base: position 4,529 of record JBJELL010000134.1, on the reverse strand, counting down.
GAGGTGGTGAAGTTTTTCCCGGCAGAACCGGCAGGGGGATTAAAGATGATAAAAGCCTTAGCCGCTCCTTATGTGGGAGTAAAATTCATGCCAACCGGAGGCATCAATGCCACAAACGTAAGAGACTATCTGGCATATGATAGAATTTTAGCCTGCGGCGGAAGCTGGATGGTAAGCAGCGACCTTGTAAAGGCAGGAGATTTTGAAAAGATTACAGAACTGACAAAAGAAGCAGTTGAAATTGTAAAAGAAAGCAGAGGTAAATAGGGAATGAAAGGTAAAGTAGTTACATTTGGAGAGATTATGTTAAGACTTGCACCGGAGGGATATTACCGTTTTGTGCAGGCTGATAAATTCGGAGCAACTTATGGCGGTGGAGAGGCAAACGTGGCAGTTTCCCTTGCAAACTATGGTTTTGATGCGTCCTTCGTCACAAAACTCCCAGAGCATGAGATTGGGCAGGCAGCAGTGAACTCCCTTAGAAGATACGGAGTAGATACCTCTAAGATTGCAAGAGGCGGCGAGCGTGTAGGAATCTATTTCTTAGAAAAAGGTGCGTCCCAAAGACCATCGAAAGTAATCTACGACAGAGCGGGTTCTTCTATCTATACCGCTGAAAAAGAGGATTTTAACTGGAAAGAAATCTTAGAAGGAGCCGAATGGTTCCATTTTACGGGAATTACCCCGGCATTAAATGATGAGGTTGCGGCAATCTGCTTAGAGGCATGTAAGGCAGCAAAAGAAGCGGGAGTGAAGGTTTCCTGTGACTTGAACTACAGAAACAAACTCTGGAGCAAGGAGAAAGCAGGAGAGGTTATGGGAGAGCTTTGCAAATATGTAGATGTCTGCATTGCAAACGAAGAGGATGCCGCAGACGTATTTGGAATTCATGCAGCAGACACCGACGTTACAGCCGGAGAAGTCAACCACGAAGGTTATAAGGACGTGGCAAAACAGCTTGCAGACCGTTTTGGATTTGAAAAGGTGGCAATTACCTTAAGAGAGTCCATTTCTGCTAACGACAACAACTGGTCTGCAATGCTCTATGATGGAAAAGATTATTATTTCAGCAAAAAATACAAAATGCACATCGTAGACCGTGTAGGCGGTGGCGACAGTTTTGGCGGCGGTTTGATTGCAGCGAGTCTAAGTGGCTATGACCCGCAGGAGACCATTGAATTTGCAGTAGCAGCCTCCTGTCTCAAACACTCCATCGAAGGCGACTACAATATGGTAACCATGGATGAGGTAAAAAAATTAGCAGGCGGAGACGCTTCCGGACGCGTACAGCGATAGGAGAAGGGCTATGAAAAAATTTATGGACGAAGACTTTCTTCTCTCTACAGAGACAGCAAAAAAGTTATATCACGATTATGCAAAAAAAATGCCTATCATAGACTACCACTGCCACATCAATCCAAAAGAAATCTATGAGGACAGAAAGTTTGAAAACATCACGCAGGTATGGCTTGGAGGCGACCACTACAAATGGCGTCAGATGCGTTCTAACGGAGTAGAAGAAAGATATATTACAGGAGATGCCAGTGACAGGGAAAAGTTCCAGAAATGGGCGGAAACGTTAGAGATGGCAATCGGAAACCCGCTGTATCACTGGAGCCATTTGGAATTACAGCGTTATTTCGGTTACGAAGGATATCTGAATGGAGAGACCGCAGAAGAGGTGTGGAATCTTTGCAATGAGAAGTTAAGACAGGATGACATGACTGCTAGAAACTTAATCAGACAGTCCAATGTACCCCTGCTTTGTACTACAGATGACCCAATAGATTCGTTAGAATGGCATAAGAAATTAGCAGAGGATGACAGCTTTGAGGTTCAGGTGCTTCCGGCGTGGAGGCCTGATAGGGCAATGTATTTAGAAAAAACGGATTATGCCGATTATCTTGAAAAATTAAGTGAGGTAAGCGGTATTCAGATTCAAAGTTTTAAGGACTTAATCCAAGCTTTGAAAAAACGTATGGATTTCTTTGAACAGATGGGCTGCTGTATTTCCGACCACGGACTTGCTTATGTAATGTATGAGCCAGCCACGGAAGAAGAGACAGAAGCAATCTTTACAAAAAGACTTTCAGGCGGGATGCCGACAGCGATAGAAGAGGCAAAGTTCAAGACCGCCTTTTTGACCGCCTTAGGACGGGAATACCATAAGAAGAACTGGGTTATGCAGCTTCACTACGGTGTAAAACGTGACAACAGCAAGAGGGTTTTTCATGAGCTAGGAGCGGATGTGGGAATTGACTGTATCAGCAATGAGACGCCTTCTGCACAGTTAGCCGATTTCTTAAATGCACTGGATGTGACGGACGAGCTTCCGAAGACGATTATCTATTCTTTAAACCCTTCGGATAATGCAGCAATCGGTACGATTATCGGATGTTTCCAGAATGCTTCTGCGATAGGGAAAATTCAGCAGGGAAGTGCATGGTGGTTTAATGACCACAAGACTGGGATGACAGAGCAGATGACAAGTCTTGCTAACTTAGGTCTCCTTGGCAATTTTATCGGTATGTTGACGGATTCGAGAAGTTTTTTGTCCTATACCAGACATGAGTATTTCCGCCGGATTATGTGTGACTTAATTGGCGGATGGGTAGAAAACGGAGAATACCCGGCAGATTACCGGGCACTTGAGAAGATTGTAAAAGGTATTTCCTATAACAACGCAGTCCGTTACTTTGGATTTGAACTATAAAAGATTTTCGCGGTATTCCTTCGGTGTCTTTCCTATCATCTTTTTAAAGATTTTGGTGAAATAGTTGACATCGG
>JBJELL010000134.1:0-1642 GCA_051879115.1 Lachnospiraceae bacterium | reverse complement strand
GAATGATTTTTTACCAGAAGGCAGTATTTGCGGACCATCTCTTTGGTCAATGTGGTTAGAGCAGTCTCAGAAGTAATCATCTCTATTTTGCGGGCATACTGGGAAGAAATATGGTCGATATGGAGGGGATGTACCGTACCGGATTCTGCTGCCAAACGCAGGATGGTATTTAGGACAAAGGCATAATTTTTCATATTGCGCAGGGAGTTGCTGATGCGCTGTTCGTAAGAACGGGAAGCCAGACTGGTAAAAGCAAGTTCCGCCTTGTGTACCTGCCCGGCAGTCACTGCCTGCATCAGCTTGTGTTCTGCCTCATAGCGTTCTTCTAATAACTGCATACTAAGAAGAGCATCCTCTGTTTCTTCCTCATCGGGTGTCCGTTTTGTAATAAGGGTTTCAGAATCAACAGAAAAAAGAACTTCTATGTTTTGTGTAGTAAAGTTGTCAATACTTCCCCATAAATGTTCTCCAAGGGTATAGATGATGGTCAAAAGAATATTTTCATCGGAAATATAGGGAATATCCCGGTAAAACTGTTCAAGCTGGGGAACATTTTTAGAAGAAATCTGAAAGCGTTCCGCTACTTTGTAAATGTCCTGTTCTGAGACAAATTTCAGACTATAGGGTCCAATAGTGATATATTCTATACTGTCCGTGTCGGGAAGACAAAAGAGCAGGTAATTGCAAAAAAAGGCATCGTATACTCTATAGATGGTATTTGGTTTGCACTGACCGCCGAGTGCCTGCAAAAGATCTTCTTTGTTTGTAGAAAAATGAAGGATTTTTTCAAGACCAAAATTAGAAAGAAAAGAAAAATCTTCTTCCGGTTCACTTGTAATATGATTCAAGGTCAAACGAAAATTTTTTAATAGTTTTTCTGTGAATTTTAATTCTGTTTCATATCCCATAGTATCCACCTTCCTTATAAAACCGTACTATTTTTCTAAAAAACCGTACAATTTTCAGTGCAATTTAAAGGGGAGTAAAAATTGTACGGGAAACACAAAAAATTCTACTCATAGAAATAAAAACCTCCATGTTAGAATGCATTCACAACAGAGGAATTGTGATATTAGAGTTTTCTATGTTATACCCAAAAACAATGAAATCTAGACATGCAGTTTCTAAGACTTACAAAGTTTAGAAAAAACAGGAGGTTGGATATGACAACAAAAACAGTGAAACCATTTGGTTTCAAGGACAAGCTGGGATATATGTTTGGTGATTTTGGAAATGATTTCACCTTCATGCTTTCTAGTATTATGCTAATGAAATTCTATTCAGATGTTATGGGTGTTTCCGTAGGTCTGGTAGGAACCATGATGATGCTTGCACGTTTTGTGGATGCATTTACAGACGTGGCAATGGGACAGATTGTAGACCGCAGTAAACCGCGTGCGAAAGGAAAATTCCTTCCGTGGATTTTAAGAATGTGTGGTCCGGTTGCAGTGGCATCCTTTTTGATGTATGCAAGCTGGTTCCAGGATATGCCGATGGGATTTAAGATTTTCTGGATGTTTTTTACCTACTTACTCTGGGGAAGTGTGTTCTATACCAGTATTAATATCCCTTACGGTTCCATGGCATCTGCCATATCCGCAGACCCGAAGGAGCGTGCCCAGTTATCAAACTGGAGAACCAT
>JBJELL010000133.1:0-3029 GCA_051879115.1 Lachnospiraceae bacterium | reverse complement strand
CAGTGTGAGAATGCCTATGTGCTTGCGAAATGGTTTGAGGAAAATTACGACGATATTACTGTCAATTATCCGGGATTAGAGAGCAGTCCATGGCACGAAATTGCAAAGAAACAGTTTCACGGCTATTATGGAGCAATTTTTACAATCCGGGTAGGAAGCAAGGAACGGGCATTTCGGGTGATTAACGAATTAAAGCTCCCGTATAAACTATCAAACATCGGGGATGTGAGAACACTGGTCTTACATCCGGCATCCACGATTAGTCTGCACAGTACGAAAAAGCAGCAGGAGGATGCAGGGGTCTTTGACGATGTCATCCGGGTAAGTGTGGGAATTGAAGATGTGGAGGATTTACAGGCAGATTTTGCCCAGGCATTGGAAAGGACAAAATAAGAGCAGTTATAACGGATAACTATTGTAGATTATAAAATCATGAATTAATAAATAGGAGAAAGAGAGGAAGCGAAATGGCAGCAAATATTGATTATGCATCCTTAAAAAAAGGCGGCTTTATGAGACAGAAGCAGAAAGGATATTTTTCCCTTCGGTTACAGGTAGTAGGAGGAAACCTGACAGCGGAGAATATCAAGACTGTTTCGGAGGTAGCGGAAAAATACGGTCACGGTTATGTACATATGACATCACGTCAGGGAATTGAGATTCCGTTTATTCATTTTGACGATATTGAAACCGTAAGAGAAGAACTTGCAAAAGGTGGTGTAAAACCGGGAGTCTGCGGACCGAGGGTGCGCACCGTAACAGCGTGTCAGGGCTCTGAAATCTGTCCAAGCGGATGTATTGATACCTATAAGCTGGCACAGGAATTAGATGAACGTTACTTTGGAAGGGAGCTTCCACACAAGTTCAAATTTGGTGTCACCGGATGTCAGAACAACTGTTTAAAGGCAGAAGAAAATGATTTGGGAATTAAGGGAGGCTTAGAAGTTTCCTATGGAAAAGAAAGCTGTATTAACTGCGGTGTCTGTGTGAAGGCATGTAGAGAAGGCGCTCTGACAGCTACAGACGATGGAATTATCATTGACAGAGAAAAATGTAATAATTGCGGACGTTGTGTGAAATCCTGTCCAACGGATGCATGGAAGGGCGAGAGCGGTTATATCGTTTCCTTCGGAGGACTGTTTGGAAATAAGATTTACAAAGGAGAGAACCTCCTTCCGATTATTAAGGATAAGGACACCCTGTTTCGTGTTGCGGATGCAGCGATTACCTTTTTTGAAGAAAATGCAAATCCGGGAGAGAGATTCCGGCTGACCTTACAAAGAGTTGGAGAAGAGGAGTTTAGAAAGAAAATGAAGGAGGCTTATGATGGCAGAGATTAAATTTGATGAAGAAGTGGATATTACAGATAAGGTATGCCCTCTGACCTTTGTAAAGGCAAAGGTGGCTTTGGACGAGTTAGAGGACGGAGAGGTTTTGGCAATTCGTATGAACGACGGGGAACCGGTGCAGAACGTACCTAGAAGTATCAAAGAGGAAGGACATCAGATTCTGAAACTGGCAGACAATGAGGATGGAACCTATACCCTCTATGTGAGAAAGGTGGAGGAAGAATAATGGCAAAAAGAATCGGCAAGGCAGATTTTGAAGCACAGGTAAAGCAGTCGAAAGGTTTGATTTTAGTGGAATTTTATTCGGACACTTGTATTCCGTGCAAGCAGCTTTCTCCAATTTTAGGCGATATTGAGGAGGAATATGAGGACTCCGTAAAAGTATACAAGGTAAATGTCAATTACGACGCAGAGATTGCAACAGACTACAAGGTCATGGGTTCACCGACGCTGATACTGTTTCAGGATGGAGAAGTGCTGGGCAAAAAGAGAGGTCTTGTAAAAAAAGACGAACTGACAGAATGGCTGAACGGCTATCTGAGCTAGGGAAGAGATAAGAAAAAATATAGAAAGAAGAGGAGATAATATGGTAATCACAGTTGCAGGAGACAAAAAAGAGGTAAAAGACAATCTTACGCTTACCGAGTTAATCGAAGCAGAAAAAGTGGAGATGCCGGAGTACGTGACGATTTCTATCAATGAAGAATTCGTAGAGAAAGAGAAGATAGAAAGCACGGTGTTAAAAGAAGGAGACGAGGTTGAGTTTTTATATTTCATGGGAGGTGGCTGCTAATGGCACTTACGGACGAACAGCTTGAACGATATTCCCGCCATATCATTTTAAAAGAGGGGGGAGCTAAGGGACAGAAGAAATTATTAAATGCAAAAGTATTAATTATCGGAGCAGGAGGTCTTGGAGCACCGGCGGCAATGTACTTAGCCGCAGCCGGAGTCGGCACCATTGGAATTGCGGATGCAGATGAGGTGGATTTATCCAATCTGCAAAGACAGATTATTCATAGAACCGATGATGTGGGAAAAGCAAAGGTAAAATCTGCGGCAGAAACCATTGCCAAAATGAATCCCGACGTAACCGTCAACACCTACCGCACCTTTGTTACCTCGGAAAACATCCGGGAGTTGATTCGGGACTATGATTTTATCATTGATGGAACCGATAATTTTCCGGCGAAATTCTTAATTAACGATGCCTGTGTCATGGAAAAGAAACCCTTTTCCCATGCAGGAATTATCCGTTTTAAGGGACAGCTTATGACCTATGTGCCGGGAGAAGGACCATGCTACCGCTGTGTATTTAAGAATCCACCACCAAAGGATGCCGTGCCGACCTGTAAGCAGGCAGGCGTCATCGGTGCCATGGGAGGAGTCATCGGAAGTCTTCAGGCAATGGAGGCAGTCAAATATATCATTGGAAAAGGAGAACTTTTGACCGGATACCTTTTGACCTATGATGCCCTTACGATGGAATTTCGGAAAGTAAAACTTCCAAAAGATACACATAACTGTGAAGTCTGCGGAGATCATCCGACCATTACAGAGCTGATTGATTACGAGCAGGCAGAATGTGATATGAAATAAGGAGTCAAAAATGTTACATATAACAAAGAGTGATTATGAGAAAATGTTAAATCATGCCATAGAGGGGCTGCCAAACGAAGC
>JBJELL010000132.1:0-3030 GCA_051879115.1 Lachnospiraceae bacterium | reverse complement strand
ATAGTTCTCATCATAGGCATGTTCCGGTACAATTCCTACAATCGCCATGGTATAAGGCCAGATAGAAAATGGTTTGTTCATCTGAAACTCTACTGTTGTATCATCTACAGCCACTGCTTTTTCTAACATGGTAAAATCATTTACCGTACTGTTTTTCACACAGTTATTATATGTAAATGCCACGTCTTTTGCAGTCAGTTTTTCACCATCGGTAAACTTCACATCATCTCGAATCTGAACGGTCCAGGTAAGTCCGTCCTCACTGACGGAATAATCCGTTGCCAAGTCTTTTTCAATCTCTAAATCCTCTGTTGTCGTGAGTAAGGTGCTCTGAATCAGGGGCTCATGCACATGTTCTCCTGCACCCCATCCATAAGCCGGATCGAATCCCGACTCCGGTTCGGAACTTGCCGGCATGGTCACGATTACCGACTCCTTATCCGATACGGTTTCTTTCTTGGTTTCTTTTGCCGTATCTTCTGACTTATTACCCGCACATCCCGCAAATGACGCTGATGTTAAGGCCACTGCAAGAAACAGTGCCATCCATCTCTTTTTCATCTTTTTATTCCCTCCTTCTTTGAACTGTTACCTATCTTATCATTTCAAAAATAGGCCTACAAGCCCCGTGGGGGGATATTTTTGATAAAAAATGCTATCTTTTCTATACTTCGATTAAGTCATATTCTCTGCTTCCAAGACCAATCTTTTCTGCATGTTCTAAGCAGCTTTTCCACTCGGATTCCGGGGTGGAATTGCGAAAATGATCATGGTGGTCTACGAAATCAGATCGCTTCATATTATCGGAAAGCTGGCTGTTTGGAAGGGGTGTTGCAGCTAAACACGCATCTACACACGCCTGATCTAATGCCAATGGGTCAAAGGATGCGAACATTCCAATATTCGGAAGAATCGGTGCATCGTTTTCTCCATGACAATCACAGTTTGGAGACACATCCACAATCAGAGAAATGTGAAAAGAAGGTCGACCATCTACAACAGCTTTGGTATACTCTGCCATCTTACGGTTTAATACCTCGTTGGCATTATTATTGTCAAACTGAATCGCATCGAAGTTGCAGGCACCAAGACACCGACCGCAACCTACGCAGTTATTCTGGTCTACGGTCATTTTCTTCTTAGCTTCATCGTAGACAAGACCGCCGTTTGCACATTCCTTTTGACACTTCTTACAGCCCTTACAGGATTCTTCTTCAATATGTGCCTTACCGCTGCTGTGCTGTTCCTTTTTTCCTGCACGGGAACCACAGCCCATACCGATATTCTTAATAGCTCCGCCAAATCCTGTCATCTCATGTCCTTTAAAATGAGTCAGACTGATAAAGACATCTGCATCCATAATGGCACGCCCTATCTTTGCCTCTTTGACGTATTCACCGCCTGCTACCGGAATCGCAATGTCATCCGTTCCCTTTAATCCATCACCGATTAAGATTGGGCAACCCACGGTCAGCGGAGTAAAGCCATTCTCCCATGCACATTCTAAATGCTCTAATGCATTTTTACGGCTTCCCGGATACATGGTATTACAGTCTGTCAAAAACGGTTTACCCCCGAATTCTTTTACTACATCCGCCACTGCTTTTGCATAATTCGGGCGCAGATAACTGATATTTCCAAGCTCACCAAAATGCAGCTTGATTGCCACAAATTTTCCTTCCATATCCAGTTCTTTCATTCCCGCTTTTTTTATCATTTTCTTTAATTTTGTCGGCAGTCCGTCACCAAATGCCTCTGTTCTGAAATTTGTAAAATACACTTTGGATTTTTCCATCTTAATTACCTCATTTCTCTGTCGTATCTGTCTGTGAAACCAGCCATATAATTCCATATCCCGCTATGAGCATCAGGGTACAGGTAATCCACTCTATTCCGACTGGAATTCCCGGAAAAATCTCTGCTACAGACCCTAAGATGAACCCCATAATCATAAGATAGGTGGGTTTTGGATATCTGTTCATTGCCATTTCCAAAAATTTTGTCGTAAGTATAATTCCAAGTAAAATTCCGATTCCGAAGGGAATTAATATTACCATTTTAAGACTTCCAATAGCTTCTACAACGGTCTCATAGATTCCCATAACGAAAAGCATAAAGGAGACACTGATTCCCGGAAGCACTAATGCTATCGCTGCTAAGAATCCCGCCGCTATGAGAATTCCCACTCCGGCAGCTCCCTGTACCTGTTGTATCCTTCCCTGAGGGAAAATCGTCATCAGTAACACACTTACCATTCCAACAATCGTATAAAACAATGACTTAAGTGAAAATCCTTCTACCTTAGACTTTTTGTACATCAGAGGAATTCCCCCTGCCACCGCTCCAATAAAAAAATAGAGCATCGGCATGGTATATTCTTCAATCAGATACAAGATTGGATTTGCAAACAGTGCCATCCCTGCCACTCCGCCTAGTGAAAAGAGTCCTAAAAAAATCAGACTGTCTTTCACATTTTTTCTAAACGAACTTACAGCGGTAACCAGACGGTCATAGATTCCGAGTATCATCGCCATAGAACCGCCGCTGACACCCGGAACTAACATCGTGGAACCGACACACATCCCCTTTAATACCGTATTCATTATACCTTTTTGCATATACTCTCCTTCACAATTCCTGTTATATATGATTCTTCCCGGAATTATAATGAAGTCTATGCCTCAGTGCAAGTGAATTATACTTTCTTAGCGGATTATTAGCCTTTTTATTTTACTCTTTTCCATCCCAGCAATAAGTACATAATTTGCACTTGTCGATGCCAACGGAATCTAACATATCATCTAATCTATTAAAACGGAGGGAGGTAAAATTCAATTCTTTGCGAATCTCTTCTACCATCTGCTCATACTTTTCTGACTCCGGATCTGCATATTCCTGTAACACTTCTTCCGTAACCTTGCCGTTTTCTAAACGGTCAATCACACGTCTTGTAATCAAATCCATTTCAGAAGAAGAACGGGAAAAGTTTAAGTATTTGCATCCGTATAACAATGGCGGACACGCCGGACG
>JBJELL010000131.1:0-3047 GCA_051879115.1 Lachnospiraceae bacterium | reverse complement strand
CTTGAAGACAAATAAGTCCGGGTATCGGTCTTCTCCCACGCGATGTACCGCCCTTCTGATACTAGCTGGCTGTAATGGTGGATTATCGTCATGCCACTGCACCAGCCCACAAACTTTTTGCATGGTATCTACGTCGAATTTCAACCGCCTAAAAATCCGGTGCGCCATCTGTGCTCCTTCTTTTGGATGTCCGTAAAAATGGTCAATTCCCTTCTCATCCGTGGTCTTACAGACCGGCTTTGCAATATCGTGAAACAACGCCGCCAGACGTAAGATGCGGTCTTTGGGTACATTTTCCACTACACGAATGGTATGCTCTCCCACACTGTAACAGTGGTGGGGATTGTTCTGTTCTGTTCTCATAAGTTCTGAAAACTCCGGCAGAATTACGTCTGCAATGCCGCTCTTATATACTTCACGTAAAAGTTCCGGATGGTCTGAGAGCAAAAGTTTTACCAGTTCCACCTGAATTCTCTCTGCACTGATTTTGGCAATGGAAGGTGCCATCGCACGGATTGCCTCGAAGGTACGCTCTTCCACTTCAAATCCAAGCTGTGCTGCAAAACGCAGTGCCCTTAACATACGAAGTGCATCCTCTGTGAAGCGTTCCTTCGCATCTCCCACACAGCGGATCACCTTCCGTTCTAAGTCTCCAATTCCATCAAAGGCATCCACCAGTCCCTGTCTTTCGTTATACGCCATTGCATTGATGGTAAAATCCCTACGTTTCAAGTCCTCTAACAGATTTGAGGTATAGATGACCTCCTTCGGATGACGGGCATCTTCATATTCTCCGTCAATCCGGTAGGTGGTCACTTCAAATCCTTCCTTCCCGAACATCACTGTAACGGTTCCGTGCTGGATTCCGGTATCAATCGTACGGAAAAAGAGCCGCTTTACTTCCTTTGGTTTTGCCGAGGTGGTAATATCCCAGTCCTGTGGCTTCCTGCCAAGGATGCTGTCACGGACACAGCCTCCTACGGCATAGGCTTCGTAGCCGGCGTTTTCCAATGTCTCTATGATGTTGCTTACTTTCTTAGGAAGGTCGATTCTCATAATTCCTCTTTCTTAATATGCTTTGCCCCAGTAGATTAATTTGTGCGCCGGTTTTCCACAACAGACGCAGACATCGGAAATCTGCTCCTGATCGTTAAACGGCATACAGCGTGAGGTTGCCGTTGTATCCTCTTTTATCTTATCCTCACATGCCTGTTCTCCGCACCACATTCCGCGGATGAATCCCGGTTTTGTCTCCACAAGATTTTTGAACTCTTCATAGCTATGTGCATCACTGATGTGTTCATCTCTGTGTTGCTTTGCACGCTCGAACATTTCTTTTTGAATCGTATCTAACAATTCTTTTACCGTCTGCGCCACATCTTCTAAGGCACATTCCATTTTTTCTCTGGTGTCACGGCGTACGAGAACGCATTTACCTGCTTCAATATCCTTCGGTCCTAATTCCACACGAACCGGAATACCGCGCATCTCCTGCTCAGAGAACTTCCATCCCGGACTCTTATCACTGTCATCTAATTTTGCAGAGATTCCGGCTGCAATCAGGGCTGCCTTTACTTCTCCGGCTTTGTCTAAGACCCCTTCTTTTTTCTGCTGGATTGGAATTACCATAACCTGTGTCGGTGCAATACGTGGTGGTAATACAAGTCCTGAATCGTCTCCGTGTACCATGATAACTGCTCCGATTAATCTTGTGGTCATTCCCCAGGAGGTCTGATGTACATATGCTAATTTGTTGTTTTTATCTGTATACTGAATACCGAAGGCTTTTGCAAATCCATCACCGAAGTTGTGGCTTGTACCAGACTGTAATGCCTTACCGTCATGCATTAAGGCTTCGATGGTATAGGTTGCTTCTGCCCCTGCAAATTTTTCTTTTTCTGTCTTCTTACCACGAACAACCGGCATTGCAAGCACTTCCTCGCAAAAATCCGCATAGAGGTTTAACATCTGTATGGTTCTCTCCTCTGCTTCCTCTGCTGTGGCATGGGCAGTGTGTCCTTCCTGCCATAAGAATTCTCTAGAACGGAGGAATGGTCTTGTCTCCTTTTCCCATCTTACAACAGAGCACCACTGGTTGTATAACTTTGGCAAGTCTCTGTATGACTGAATATCGTCTTTATAAAAATCACAGAACAGGGTCTCGGAAGTCGGTCTGACACAGAGTCTTTCCTGTAGTGGATTAAGTCCTCCATGTGTTACCCATGCAACCTCCGGTGCAAAGCCCTCTACGTGGTCTTTTTCCTTCTGAAGAAGACTTTCCGGGATAAACATTGGCATATATACGTTTTCAACACCTGTCTCTTTGAATCTGCGGTCTAACTCTTTCTGGATATTTTCCCAGATAGCGTATCCGGCAGGTTTGATAATCATACATCCTTTTACAGATGAATAATCAATTAATTCTGCTTTCTTTACCACATCCGTGTACCACTGTGCAAAATCCGTATCCATGGATGTGATTACTTCTACTAATTTTTTGTCCTTTGCCATTTTTTATCTCCTTTTCTTTTACTCGGATGTAATGTGTCCGGCTCTTTCCTATACATAAAAGAAGCCGAAGACATCCATCCCTTAAAAGGGACCGAAAAGTCTTCGGCGGTACCACCCTAATTAACGCAAGTATGCGTTCACTCTTTGTTCCGTTAACGCCGGATTTACGCCAAACTTTCATTCGGATGCTCCAAGGCAGGTTCTAGGTTTGTTAAAACGAAATCTCTCAGCAGTTGATTTCTTCTCTGTAATTCCACGCTCCCATACTAATCCTTTTCAACGCGTATTGGTATTTTACTCCCTGTTTTATGCGATTGTCAAGATTAGATTTTATTCTTCTGCCACCTTATACAACCGTTCAGCCATAGCCTGTAACACGGATTGTCGCACGAATTCTTTTGCTACTGATAGAATAGGTTACCGAAAGATTGGTTATTCCTGAAATAAATCATAGATTTTTTGGATAATATTGGTATGACTTTTAACAACATGCTAAAAATTTCAGAAGTATGTCTTTGTTATCAAGTTGTGTGTCT
>JBJELL010000130.1:0-3059 GCA_051879115.1 Lachnospiraceae bacterium | reverse complement strand
GAGCTGTTCACAAATACAAAGATTCCAGAGAGCAGTTCGAGCAGAGAACTCATAAAAGACTGATTGATATCATGACACCTACTCAGAAAACAGTAGATGCATTATCCAGATTAGAAATGCCGGCTGGTGTGTACATCGATATCAAAATGAAAAACAAATAATTAAGGTAACAATCCTGAAGGGTTATATATAGAAGCAATGCAAAAGCATTCCACTTATATCTGACTGTTCTAGGATGAACGGTTCCGCTACCCCAGAGTATGGGCAAGAAGCGTTCCGCTGTAGAGAAAACAGGAGGTAAAGAAATGAAGAAAGCAATTTTAGCTACAAAAGTCGGAATGACTCAAATCTTCAATGCAGATGGAGTATTAACTCCGGTAACTGTATTACAGGCTGGACCATGTGTTGTAACACAGATTAAGACTGTTGAAAACGATGGTTACAGTGCAGTTCAGGTTGGTTTCATGGATAAGAAAGAAAAAGTAGTTTCCAAAGATGCCAACGGAAAGAAAACAATCAGAAACAGACATGGTGTGACAAAGGCTGAAAAAGGTCATTTTGACAAAGCCGGCGTAACAGGTAAGAGATTTGTTAGAGAATTCAAATTTGAAAATGCTGCTGACTACAACTTAGCAGATGAAATCAAAGCAGATATCTTTGCAGAAGGCGACAAGATTGACGCAACTGCAATTTCTAAAGGTAAAGGATTCCAGGGTGCTATTAAGAGACATGGCCAGCATAGAGGACCTATGGCTCATGGTTCTAAGTTCCACCGTCATCAGGGTTCTAACGGAGCTTGTTCTTCACCAAGTAAGGTGTTCAAAGGAAAAGGAATGCCGGGACAGATGGGACATGAGAAAGTAACAGTTCAGAATCTTGAGGTAGTAAGAGTTGACGCTGAGAACAACCTGCTTTTAGTAAAAGGTGCTGTACCAGGACCTAAGAAATCATTAGTAACAATCAAAGAGACTGTAAAAGTAGGAAAATAGTGCTGAACCAGGAAAGGAGGAACTAAGCAATGGCTAAAGTAGCTGTTTATAATATGGAAGGCAAGGAAGTTGATACAATCGAACTTAGCGATGCGGTATTCGGTGTAGAAGTAAATGAACACTTAGTACACATGGCAGTTGTACAGCAGCTTGCAAATAATCGTCAGGGAACACAGAAAGCAAAGACACGTTCTGAAGTTCGCGGCGGTGGTAGAAAACCATGGAGACAGAAAGGAACCGGTCATGCAAGACAGGGATCTATCAGAGCTCCACAGTGGACTGGCGGCGGTGTTGTATTTGCACCGGTACCAAGAGACTACTCTTTCAAATTAAACAAAAAGGAGAAAAGAGCTGCTCTTAAATCCGCTTTAACATCCAGAGTACAGGAAAACAAACTCATCGTAGTTGACGAACTGAAAATGGACGAAATCAAAACAAAAACATTCAAAGGTGTGTTAGATAACCTGAATGTAGAAAAAGCATTAGTTGTTTTAAACGACATGGATAACAACGTAATCATGTCTGCGAAAAACATCCCAACTGTGAAAACAACACAGACAAACGAATTAAACGTATTCGATGTATTAAAATACAACACAGTAGTCGTAACAAAAGACGCTGTAGCAACTATCGAGGAGGTGTATGCATAATGGCAAACGTACAGTATTATGATGTAATCCTCAAACCGGTAATTACTGAAAAGAGTATGAACGCAATGGCTGAGAAAAAATATACTTTCTTAGTACATCCGGAAGCAAATAAGACTATGATCAAAGAAGCAGTTGAGAAAATGTTTGAAGGAACAAAAGTAGCAAGTGTTAACACAATGAACATGGACGGAAAGAAGAAAAGACGTGGTATGGTAGTTGGAAAAACTGCTAAGACCAAAAAAGCAATTGTAACCTTAACAGAGGACAGCAAGGAAATCGAAATCTTCGCTGGATTATAGGAATTGCGAAATAACTAAGTACAGACAAGTACGATAATAAACATGTTGAAAGGAGAAAGACAATGGGAATTAAGACATATAACCCATATACACCTTCCAGAAGAAATATGACAGGTTCTGACTTCTCTGAGATTACTAAGAGTACTCCTGAGAAATCCTTACTTGTTTCTCTGCCGAAGCACGCTGGTCGTAACAACCAGGGTAAAATCACTGTAAGACATCACGGTGGTGGAAATAGAAAGAAATACAGAGTAGTTGATTTCAAACGTAATAAAAAAGACGGAATTCCGGCAAAAGTAGTCGGAATCGAGTACGATCCAAACAGAACAGCAAACATCGCATTAATCTGCTACACAGATGGCGAGAAAGCTTATATCCTCGCACCGGAAGGACTGACAGATGGAATGACAGTTGTCAGCGGACCGGATGCAGAAATCAAAGTAGGTAACTGCTTACCATTAGCAAACATCCCAGTAGGTACTCAGGTACACAACATTGAGTTACATCCTGGAAAAGGTGGACAGATGGCTCGTTCCGCAGGTATGAGCGCACAGTTAATGGCAAAAGAAGGAAAATACGCAACACTTCGTCTTCCTTCAGGAGAAATGAGAATGGTTCCGATTAACTGCCGGGCAACAGTTGGAGTAATCGGAAATGGCGACCATAACCTTATTAACATTGGTAAAGCCGGACGTAAACGTCACATGGGTATCCGCCCAACCGTACGTGGTTCTGTTATGAACCCGAATGACCATCCACACGGTGGTGGTGAAGGTAAGGCACCAGTTGGACGTCCAGGTCCATGCACACCTTGGGGCAAACCTGCACTCGGCTTAAAGACCAGAAAGAAGAAAAAACAATCTAACAAGCTTATCGTAAGAAGAAGAGACGGTAGAGCAATCAAATAAGGAGGACAATTATGGCACGTTCATTAAAAAAAGGACCATTTGCAGATGAGAGCTTACTGAAAAAAGTAGACGCTATGAACGCTTCCGGTGAAAAGTCTGTTATCAAGACTTGGTCCCGTCGTTCTACAATCTTTCCTCAGATGGTTGGACATACAATTGCAGTTCATGATGGAAGAAAACATGTACCTGTATATGTAACAGAAGATATGGTTG
>JBJELL010000129.1:0-3097 GCA_051879115.1 Lachnospiraceae bacterium | reverse complement strand
TTTATCTGAACAACAACGGCATATTATACTTTCTTCTATTATTGAAGCACAAATTTTAACTAGAAGAGAAGTAATAGATCATATTTCTATTCTTATAGAAAGAGGAAGTAAAATACCTAATTGGAAAACAGCTACTCAAAAATGGAAAGAGGATAGACAATTTGTATCTGAATATCAAAGTAACTGTTTACCAGAAGTTGTGTTTAATAATATTATTTTAAAATATAGAAAACCAAAATAATTTTAGAATATAAAAATCACATCCTTTCTTTAAAAATTAATTAGTAAGTGACAATGTATATAAATATATTCAATTCTAAAAAATAGAAGAGTAGTAAATAATAAAAGGGACTGTAAAAAAGATACATAATTAAGAAATGCCAGTTCTAGTAAATGCCGGATATGGCGTTTCTTCGTATATTACATCAAATATTCTGGTATTATGTCTATGCATGCATTGAGTACAATTGCAATGAAAATATCAGAAGCAGTAGTTACTAATCCTACTGTTATTGCTAAAATTATTGAACATATGGGATGACACCTTATTTGGTAGCGTCTTTATTTAACTCATATTCTTTTGATTTTTCTTCTAATAATTTGAAATCACAACAAATTTTGTAGAGTTTTTTATCACTATTTTCCTTATTAATTCTATAATGATAAACAATTCTAGAATCTGTCCTAATTTCACGTTCTCGATTTTTAATTATTCTATACTCATTCTGTAATAATCGTTTATATTTTTGATCTTTCTCTTCGTTAAAATTTATTCTATGTATAACGGAATTTATTACTGGTATCATATTATTTATTCTTAATACAGCCATATCACCTATTTTCTTTAAACTGATAGATTCATACATGTTATCATATACATCTGATTTATAAGAAGATAGTGGTATAAAATAGTTAAATTCTTTATTATGAGATAAAATACCAACATATTTCCTTGTATGTTTCCTGTTTTCAGCTTTTGGTGATAAAACTTTGCTATCAAATTTTCTTAAGTATTCAATATAGTCGTCATCGATTTCGTATAAACTAACCATTTTTTCTCCTATGTATAAAAATAGGAGAGATATTTCTATCTCTCCGTTTTAACATTCTCATTTTCGGCTGAGATACACCAAGTTTTAACATTCGCATTAAGTAGCGAAACACTAAAGTTTGATAATTCTCATTTAATGGCTGAGATACACCACAAAAAAGAAACCATTAAGACTTCTTACTTACATTATACACAATCGAGAAAAAAATAATATTGGTAAAAATACACAAAAATACATGAAACATATGTTAAATACCTAACTTATAATTTATAGATTTTGCCTGCTCCATATGTCTCAATCCCCTCGAAACATCTTGTTGTGAAAATTAAATTATGATATAATTCGATTCAGATGAATTACATATTTTTACAAGAGAGGAGGATATCCCACATGATTATTCGGGCAGCAGAAGTAAAGCCCTTAGAGGAGGAATACCAAAAAGATGGAAACCGCTTAGTCATCTACTACGGTGATGAGAACAGCCAGAGAGAACAGCTTTTGAAATATTTCATACAGGGAAAGAAAGCATTTTATTATAGAGCAAGGCCTGCATCGGAAAAACAGCAGCGGGCTATGATGGGGGAGCAGATTGTGGAGCAATACAATGCCAATCTGAGCAAGTATACCTATGATGAATATTTTAACCGGATAAAAAGCGGGGATTCTTCAAAACTGGTGGTCATCATTGATGAATTTCAGCACATAGCAAAAAAGGACAGCACCTTTATGGAGAGTATATTGAAGTTAAAGGCGAAAAGACTCTATCCGGGACCGGTGCTGATTATTCTTGCCAGTTCGGCTTTTAAATGGTTAGAGGAAGAAGGAAAAGAGCTTTTTGCAGGAAATTTGAAAAAAGTAGACCGCATGATACGTCTAAGAGATATGAACTTCTTAGAACTGGTACATGCTTTTCCGGATTATTCTGTCAGTGAGTGTGTACAGGCATATGGTGTCATTGGCGGAGTTCCGGCTTATGTGAACCGCTGGAATGAAAAAAAGGATTTAAAATACAATATCTGTAAACTGATTCTATCTCAAAACGGAGTGCTCTTTCATGAGGCGGAACGTGTTGTGGGAAGAGAATTGCGGGAACTTTCAGTGTATGATACAATTCTCTGCTCTATGGCAGCGGGAAACCGTAAGCTGAATGAACTGTTTCACGATACCGGATATTCCCGTGCTAAAATCAGTGTATATATCAAAAATCTCATGGCATATGATATCGTAGAAAAAATCAATGTCTTTGAAAGCGGTGGATGGGAGAATGCCCAGAAAGGACTCTATCAGATTAAGAATACCTATATTCATTTCTGGTATAAGTTCGTCTATCCGCATCTTAGCAGACTCTATGAACTGACAACGGAAGAATTTTATGAACGCTACATAGAAAAGGATTTGGATGAATACTTAAATCGTTATTTTATAAAAGTCTGCAAAGAATACCTGATACTTTTGAATGCCCACGGACAGATGCCTTTTGAAGTAGTAAAGATGGGAACCTGGATTGGAAAAAAGGGAAATATTGATATTATTGCTCAGGATTCCATGAGACGCAATATTGTAGCAGTCTGTAACTGGTCTGAACCGGAGTTGACAGATGAGATGTGGAAAGAACTGATTTTTTCCATGAAACAGGCAAAAATCAAAGCAGAACAGTATTATTTGTTCTCGGCAAAGTCTTTTGATGAAAAAATTCAAAAAAGAGCAGAAGAAGATCCGCTGATAAAGCTGATTGATATGAATGAATTGTAGGAGTAATTATGGCAAAAGCTTTATATATCGCAGAAAAACCCAGTGTGGCACAGGAATTTGCAAAAGCACTGGGATTAGAAATGCGTAACCACAATGGTTACAAGGAATCGGATGAGGCGGTTGTGACCTGGTGTGTGGGACATTTAGTAACGATGAGTTACCCGGAGGTCTATGATGAGAAATATAAGAAGTGGAGTCTGTCCACCCTTCCGTTTTTACCGAAGGAATTCTTATATGAAGTCATTCCAAGTGCGGCAAACCAGTATAAAATCGTAGCACAGCTCTTAAACCGG
>JBJELL010000128.1:0-3105 GCA_051879115.1 Lachnospiraceae bacterium | reverse complement strand
TCATCATAAGATGAAGTCAGGCAGATATCGTATATCCAATGCCCATCATAGTTAACTGGAAGTCGATTATTCGTTGTATTCATAATAGTATCTCCTAATTATATATTCTATATCTAATTTTTTGACGTCCTTTTCGTGTCTCTCCACAACAGGAATCAAAGATGTATTTTCCATAAGAGCGTATAGAGAGAATATCTCCCTCTTTACAGGTGTAGGTATTGTGCAGAATTTCTTTTCCTGTTACAAATACCCTGCCTGCAGCAATCAGACGGGAAGCCTCACTTCTTGAACAACCGCAGAAGCAGGCAACCACACTGTCTAATCGGTTAGAAGTGATGATACCGCTCTTTTCTATAAAGTCCGGTACAATCATTTCCGTAAGTGCATCTACGGTTTCTAAACGGACTTCCGTGTGCTTAATTCTTTGCAAGGAATCGCAGAGGTAATCTTTTATCTGATGATGACAGAAGAGATAATAAGTATGATCTTTACAGAGAATGTCTCCAATTTTAGAACGTTCTAAGCCTAAATTCATCACAGCCCCTAAGATATCCCGATGTGTCAGGGTATCGGCAAATTTAGGATAAGATGGAAGAACCCTTAGACATTGTATTGGATATTCCCATTCATATGCTAAATCCAAAGGAAGAAATGCTGCCATTTTCCGTTCGGCATATTCAAATCCACCAAAAAGTTGTAAGGAGGTATCCAGATTGTTTTTCACAGTATCTAAAATATTCTGCTCATTTAAATTAAGGAAATCGCTATAAATAACGATTCCCTTTCTGTCTGCCTGTCTGGACAAATCCAGATATCTCTTTTGCAATAAATCCTGTTCGTTTCCCATGGTTTAAAAATCCGTCTGAATTGCCGAAGTGTCAAAAGCATCCATGAGATTCAAAAAATCTCCAGATATTTCAACATTCGGTGGTGTAATAATAAATATGTAGTTTGAAATCTTTTGTAGATTTCCACTAATTGCAAAACAGGAACCAGAAGAAAAGTCAATAATTCTCTGTGCAATATCTACATCCAATCCCTCTACATTTAAAACAACTGTCCGATTATCCAGAAGAGTCTCCGTAATCTCCCGTGCATCATCAACAGAAGTTGGTTTGATAACACATACTTCCATATTGCCATTCGCCTTCTTTCCGCCCCGGATTGGTGTCAATTTTGGAGTCGTCTTTGCAGATTTTTCTTTTTCAGGCTTGTCGTTGAAGATGTCGTCAACATCGTCTTCCGATTTTTTACGGAATACACTTCTTTTTACCGGTTCTTCATCTTCCTCATCGTCATAAAAGTCATCATCGTAAAAATCATCCTCATCATCCGGATTTAATTTCATTACATTTAAAAATTTATCTAGCACTCCCATGCTCTTTTCTCCTAACTTATTTTTTACTGTAGTCTCTTTCGCCAAAAATACCGGTTCCAACCCTGACCATTGTGGCACCTTCTTCGATTGCAACCGTATAGTCATTTGTCATTCCCATTGACAAAATTTCCATAGTTACATTATCAATGTTTTTATTAGTTATGTCAACAGATAATTGCTTTATTTTTTTGAAAATCGGGCGGTTTTCTTCGGCATCTGCAACGGGCGGTGCTACGGTCATAAGACCTTTTATCTGAATATTTGGAAGTTTGGCAGCCTCTTCTATCAGTGAAAACACTTCATCCTCAGCTAAGCCGAATTTGGTCTCTTCTTTTGAAATATTTACCTCAATCAGAATCGGTACGATAACTTCTTTTTTTACAGCTTCTTTGCTGATTTCCTGAGCAAGACGCAGGCTGTCAACCGAATGAATTAAGGTTACCTTATCCACAATATATTTTACCTTATTTCTTTGCAAATGGCCAATCATATGCCATTTCATATCCGTTGGCATGACTTCGTATTTTTCTGTCAGCTCCTGCACCTTATTTTCTCCAAAATCCCGTACACCGGCATCATAGATTTCCTGTAACATTTCTATCGGTTTTGTTTTGCTGACAGCAATCAGTGTTATCTCGCTACGGTCTCTTTTGGCTGCATCACAAGCAGCCTGTACCTTTGTCTCTACTGCCTTAAGGTTTTCTTTTAACATTTATAGGTCACTCCTTTTAATGAATTAAATCGTTTTCTGATACTGAGTCTCCTTCTAATGCAATATGGTCATAGAGTGAAAGACCATAACTGGTGCCTTTCTTTAGGATGGAGTACTCTTCATTCTGATACAATACATCAATCTGTTTGAATACGGCATAACCTTTATTGACACTATAGACACCTTTTAGTTTTGCCGTCTTATTTATTGTATAGGTGTCCTTAGAATCCGGCTTTTGAATTACCGTCCCCTTTGCCACCTCACTTTCGTCAATGTAATAATATCCGTCGTTTTCATAGAAAATTTCCGGTGTTACAAAAGAGGTTTTTCCTTTATCGTCTAAAATTAGCAGCCCGTAGGCATCCGAATCTTTTCCCTGGATAAAATAATTAATTGGCACAGTAAGAAAATCTTTGGTGGTAATTGCCGTATTTGGAATCTTTAATCCCGATGCATTGTCTAAGAGCAATTCTATATCGATAAAGCGCTGATTTGCAAACCGAATTACGGAAGTACGGAATTTCAGATTCAAATAGGATTCCTTCCCGATTTTGAAAATATCATAATAAGCCCAGATGGTATTGCCATCATCTTTAAAAAGAACTTCCACGGTATTGTCATCTTTCATTTTCTCTGCAAGTTCGTCAGATATTTGAAAGATTACATTCCAGTTCTCATCGGTAATCAATTTATAGACAGGAACATTCGTACCAACCGTTTTTTGATCTTTCAGACTGACCTTTTTATACTTGTTTTCATCGAACATGTCCTCTGTCAACGATTCTACGGTAGCATCCTCATATCCATCTGTATAGTAGACGACAACGCCCGGTTTTGGTGCCGTATATACCTGAAAAGCTCCATTGTCAGTCTGGGTGCCAAGAGCATTGAGGGCATTGACGTTTTGAATCTCCATGATTTTTCCATTTATCTCATCTTTAAAGGAATAGATGCTGTAAAAATTCTGACTATTGTAACTGCCGGTATAAGACTGAACGGTATCTTCTAATTCCAG
>JBJELL010000127.1:0-3117 GCA_051879115.1 Lachnospiraceae bacterium | reverse complement strand
AAAACGGGAGAGTCTTGATTGACCCTCCCGTAGTTTTATTTTTCATATGGATTTTTCATATCTTTTAAAATGTCAAAGCAGTCAAAGGTTGCAAAATAATCCTTTGGTGTCTCTGCCCGGCGGATTAATTCAAAATCTCCGTTTTCTTTTAATAAAATCTCTGCGGATTTGAGTTTTCCATTGTAGTTATAACCCATTGCAAAACCGTGTGCACCAGTATCATGGATAACTAAGAGGTCGCCCATATCAACCTTTGGAAGTTTTCTGTCGATGGCAAACTTATCGTTATTTTCACAAAGAGAACCGGTTACATCATATACATGGTCACATGGTGCATCCTCTTTTCCCATTACGGTAATGTGATGATATGCTCCGTACATTGCAGGACGCATCAGGTTCACCGCACAGGCATCCACACCGATGTATTCTTTATGGGTATGTTTTTCATGAATTGCTTCTGTTACCAGACATCCATAAGGTCCCATCATAAAACGTCCCATCTCTGTATAGATTGCAACATCTCCCATTCCGGCAGGCACTAAGACTTCTTCATAGACCTTGCGTACTCCTTCGCCGATGGCACGGATGTCATTGCCCTCCTGATCCGGTTTGTAAGCAATTCCAACACCTCCGGAAAGATTGATAAAGTCCATTTTCACCCCTGTCTTTTCCTTAATTTCTACTACAGTTTCAAAAAGGGTCTTTGCCAGAGTCGGGTAATAGTCATTCGTTACCGTATTACTTGCTAAGAAAGCGTGAATACCAAAACGTTTTGCTCCCTTTTCTTTTAAAATCTTATAACCTTCTAAAATCTGATCATGGGTAAATCCGTATTTTGCATCTCCAGGGTTGTCCATGATGCTGTTACTGATTTTAAATACTCCGCCCGGATTGTAGCGGCAGCTAATGGTCTCAGGAATATGTCCGATTGCTTTTTCTAAGTACTCAATGTGGGTAAAATCATCTAAGTTAATCGTTGCTCCGATTTTATCTGCAAAGACAAATTCCTCTGCCGGTGTATCGTTAGAAGAAAACATAATCTCTTCTCCGTGGAATCCTAAGGCATCAGACATCATAAGCTCTGTCATAGAAGAACAGTCACAGCCGCAGCCATATTCTTTTAAGATATTAATTAAGAATGGATTCGGCGTTGCTTTTACTGCAAAATATTCACGAAATCCCGGATTCCATGCGAATGCTTCCTGTACTGCTTTTGCATTCTCTCTGATTCCCTTTTCATCATATAAATGAAATGGTGTCGGATATTCTTTTATAATCTCTTCTAATTTTTCTTTTGTTACAAAGGGTTTCTTACTCATTACTTTTTTCCTCCTGTCAGTTCTATTAACTTTATTTCATTTTTTAAAGAATCCTTGAAAACACGTACCAGATTGCTCTGTCCTGAATAGAGACATGTGCTGTCTTTTCCGTTTCCAAGTTCTCCTGTTAATACATATTTAGAATCGGTGATAATCCCTATCTGTTCTGCCTTATTTTCCGTTAAATGAATCTTAGCTCCCGGAAACTCCATATTTTTATCCGTTAAAAATACCATTTTGATTTCTTTTTTCTGAAGCTGTTTTAATTCCGGCAGGAACAATTCCATATTTAAGGATGACATAGACAGATAGACACGTTTTTTTGCTGCTAAAAGCATATTCTTTCCCTTGTGGAGAATCTGTTCGTCGCCACTGATGGTCAGGTAGCCTTCTTCCTCTTCTTTTACCTTTGGGATATTAGCAATCAAAAGCTCCTTAGAATGCTCCATGCTGCGGATTCTGTTAGTACAGAATTCCCCTACTTCTACCGCCATATACTTTGTCGCCGTGCCCTCGCTGATATAGGCTGCACCCTTTTCCACCAGTCCTGCTAAGGCACTGTAGGCATTAGAACGGGAGATTCCCGTCTGCTTTGCGGCTTCATATCCGGTCTGCATCCCGTGTTTATACAGGTTCAAATAGATATTTGCCTCCTGTCTGGTTAAGCCGAATTCCATTAGATTTTCTGTCAAATCCTTTGTCTCCATCCTGCTCTCCTTATTTTTAGTAGTTCTTTATAGGAACACTATAGAACTTCTATAAAAAAATGTCAAGAAAAAAGAGACTTTTTTTTCGATTTATGTTAAAATGTATATAATTATTGGGTATTTCAAAAGAAAATTGACTTCTCATGTACTATCAGGAGGTACTATATGAATATCGCAGAAGTTTTAAATACATATATGTCTAATACATCCTCTGCAAACCGTACAACAGATGTGCAGAGTTCGGAGAATAACTTCGATTCTTATCTGAATGCCGCTACCACGACTATGGATGATATCTTTCAAAAGGCTGCTGACACTTATGGGGTGTCTGTAAATCTTTTGAAGGCTATGGCAAAGCAGGAATCTAATTTTGACCCAAATGCAACTTCTGGCTGTGGTGCTATGGGGGTTATGCAGCTTATGCCTGAAACGGCAGCTTCTTTAGGCGTTACCGATGCCTATGACCCGGAGCAGAATATTATGGGCGGTGCAAAATATATCAGCCAGTTGTTAACAAAATACAATGGCGATGTGTCTTTGGCACTGGCTGCGTATAACGCTGGAAGCGGTAACGTGGATAAATATGGCGGAATTCCTCCTTTTGAGGAGACCCAGAATTATGTAGCTAAGGTTACGGCTTATATGAATGAGAATCTTACGATTGATGACAGCCATAATCAGGTGTCTTCTTCTGATTTTTTGAATGCTCTTTCTAAAGGGCTTGATACCATTAAGGGAGACACGGAAGTTCAGGCTGTTTTGGATTATCTCTATTCCGAGGAAGATTATGAGAAGTTCGTGGAGGTCTTTTTGACAGAGTTGAATTCTGCTATGGAAACTACAGACGGTTTTTCTTCCACCTCTTCTGCTCAGGAAGCCTATGCGAATCAACAGATTCAGTATACACCTGCGGTTATGAATCTGGTTATTTATCGGTCTGATAACTGAGTTTTCTTTGATTTTTGATTTTTTGTTGGTTTTTTGGTTGACAATCTCTGCCTTGATATAGTATACTATCACTCGTTGAGATATGAAACAGGCTGCTGTGGCACAGGTGGTAGCGCACCTCATTGGTAGTGAGGAGGTCACGG
>JBJELL010000126.1:0-3131 GCA_051879115.1 Lachnospiraceae bacterium | reverse complement strand
ACTGGCTGGTAAACCATATCTTAAAGATGGACAAACAGATTCCAAAGAAAGATTAGAGCCTGATGAGGAGAGAATAAGAGGGGTACATATGAGATGCGAAAACGTATTACGGCTATACTGCTAGCTATGATTCTTCTATTTACTGCCGAATCCGAGGTTATCTACGCAGTAGAACAGACAGAAGTGCCGGAGTATGGGGAGACATTACAAACAGAATATTCAACTGTGAAGTTTGAGACAGATGGGGGAACCCCTATCGCTGACAGACAGATACAAAATGGCGACTGTTTAGATGAAGATTTGATTCCTACACCCGAAAAGACCGGATATTTGTTTTGTGGATGGACATGGCATAATGGAATAGCCTACGATTTTTCAACACCGGTGGAAGATAATCTGACTCTCATTGCAGAATGGACACCGATTACTTATAAAATTCAGTTTAATGGCAATGGCGGAACCGGAAGTATGTCAGCGATAAAATGTACCTATGATAAATCTGTGACGCTTCCAAAAAATCAGTTCTATAAAAAGGGTTATATTTTTGAAGGATGGAAGTTAGACGGTATAGGGGAGTATGGTGATGAGGGAACGGTTAAAAATCTGTCTTCTACAGACAATGCAACCCTGACCTTAAAAGCCATCTGGCGGGTAGGAAATTATAAAATCCGGTTTCATCCTAACGGTGGAACCGGAAGTATGAAAGATCAGGTGTTTTCCTATACAAGTAATAAAAATCTCTATTCTAATAAGTATAAAAGAAAAGGATATACTTTTGCCGGATGGAATACGAAGCAGGATGGTTCCGGAATTACCTATCAAAATAAGCAGCAAGTAAAAGCCTTAAGTGAAAAAGATGGTACTGTTATAACGCTCTATGCCATGTGGAGCGGCAAGCCATATCAGGTACACTACGATGGGAATGGTGCGACGAAGGGAAGTATGTCTGACAGCAGTCATATCTATGGAACGAACAGCAGGTTGAGGAATAACAGCTACAGTAAAAAAGGATATGCCTTTGCGGGATGGAACACGAAGCGGGATGGTTCTGGAACCACTTATAAAAATATGGCATTGGTAAAGGACCTGACTGCAACGAAAAATAAGACCGTTGTGTTATATGCAAAATGGAAAGCTGTTAAGTATAAGATTACATATTACAAAGGGGGAGGAAAACTCCCGAAATCTTATAAAGCAACCTATACCATAGAGACAAAGACCTTTACCCTTTCAAAGCCTACAAAAAAAGGGTATGATTTTGATGGGTGGTATATAGACAAAACTTACAAAAAAAGAGTAGACACGGTAAAGCAGGGAAGAACCGGAAAACTGATTCTCTATGCCAAGTGGGTAAAATGCAGCAGGAAGGCAAAATCAGATTCGGCAAAGATTACTTATTGCAATGCAACGGGGAAGGATAGAATCCGGGTAAAGGCAACCATAAAAAAACGGGTTGCTAGTTCCGATGACTACTATTATTTAGTATATACGAACCCAAACAGCAAAAAGCCTTATAAGATGGCTGCAAAAGCTTATAAAAAGAAATACATAGCCTTTACTTTAAGACCTTCTAAAAATCAGGGTTATGCACTTGCGAACTATAAGATAGCCATAAGAAAAAATGGAAAGTATCAGGCAATCAGTTCTCTAGCATATATCAAAAACCCGGAGAGGGCGGCAAAGAACAAATCGAGCTACCGGTTAGGAAAGACCAAAAAAGGAATCCAGTTTTCCCAAAGTACAGAGGAACTATATTCCTGTGGCGCACAGAATACCTTTTTGAATGTGACCACGTCCATGGTCTGCAATGGCAGTGTACCTTATGAATACAATGGAAAGACCTATTATTTTCAGAGTATGAATGCCTATAAAAATATCGTGTCAGAATGTAACCGAAAAAAAATCAATGTATCTATGCAGATTCTTTTAGACTGGACAGGAAATAATACGGATTTGATTGCTTCAAAGGCACGCGTTCTAGGAGCTGCACCTTTTTATACCTGGAATACATCAAGCAATGCTTCAAGAGAAAAAATGGAAGCTATTTTCTGTTATTTAGGAGAAATCTTTGGACAGAAAAACTGTTATGTTTCTAATTGGATATTGGGAAATGAGATAAATAATCACAATAGCTGGAATTATAAGGGAAGTATGTCAACAACTGCATATTTTAAAAGTTATGCCATAGCTTTCCGTCAGTTATATTACGCGGTAAAAAGCCAGTATTCCAATGCCAGAGTATTCATCTGTATGGATTATATGTGGAACACCTCACAAAATGGCGGTTATAGTGTAAAATCTTCCATCGCATATTTTGATAGGGAATTGAAAAAGATACAAAAGGGTGTGAAATGGAATTTAGCGTATCATGCTTATTCCCATCCATTGACCTACACAAGAGTCTGGGACGGCTATGGAATTGCTCATGATGAAGATACACCTTATGTTACACCGAGCAACCTGCATGTATTAACTCAATATATTAAAAAGCACTATGGTTCTTCTACTAGAATCATTTTATCGGAACAGGGCTTTTCTTCCACCTGGGGAGAAAAAGAACAGGCAGCGGCAATCGCGTACAGTTATTACATGGCAGCCTGTGACCCGATGGTGGATGCATTTATCATACGAAGTTATGACGACCATCCGGTAGAAGTTGCTCAGGGACTTAGTATGGGAATTTCCGGTAAACAATCCTTCAAAGTATTCAAGTATATGGATACACGGAAATCTTCAAAATATACTAAAAAATATCTGAAACTAATTGGGGTTAAATCTTGGAAACAGGCAATATCAGGATATAAATATTCAAGAGTCTGGAAAATGTATCGAAGAGGCTGATAGAAGAAATATAGAAAAGAGGTACTGTTCATGAGAATGTATGACTTAATTCTAAAGAAAAAAGAAGGAAAAGAACTGACGACAGAAGAAATCTCTTATATGATAGATGGATTTACCAAGGGTGAGATACCGGATTACCAGATGTCGGCAATGATGATGGCAATCTGTTTTCAGGGCATGAGCAAAAAAGAGACAGTAGACTTAACCCTTGCTATGCGTGACAGCGGAGATGTGCTGGATTTAAGCCGGATTAATGGAATAAAAGTAGACAAGCACAGCACAGGCGGGGT
>JBJELL010000125.1:0-3159 GCA_051879115.1 Lachnospiraceae bacterium | reverse complement strand
TGTCCTTTTAATTATATGGAAAGCAATATATGAAAGAGAGGAATAACATATGGGGAAATGTTATCGTCAGCTTAAATGGGAAGACCGTGTGCGTCTCGAGGCATTGCTTTTAGCCGGCACGGATAAGAAAGAAATTGCAAAAATTTTGCACTGCCATATTTCCACAATCTACAGGGAAATCAAAAGAGGAAGTTATGAGCATTTAAATTCGGATTACACAACAGAAATAAGATACAGCTCTGATATGGCACAGAAGAAGTATGAACTGGGTCTTGAGAATCGTGGTGCAGAGCTGAAAATCGGTTCGGATTTTGAACTGGCTAATTATATAGAAAATAAGATTGTAAATGAGAATTATTCGCCGGATGCAGTAATAGGTGAGCTGTCCCTTCCCGAGAACGAAGGAAAATTTGAGACTACAATCTGTACAAAAACCGTCTATAATTACATAGATAAAGGAATATTCCTATGTTTAACTAATAAGGATCTTCCGGTTAAAAGCGATTCCAAGAGAGATTACCGGAAAATAAAGAAAACACAGAAACGGGCACAGGCAGGCGAAAGCATCTCTCAGAGACCGGAGGATATTGATAAAAGGGAAGAATTTGGACACTGGGAGATGGATTCTGTAATGGGAAAGCAGGGCGAATCAGAAAATTGTCTGGTTGTTTTAACTGAACGAATGACCAGGGATGAACTTATCTTTAAAACTCCCGATCACAAAGCCTCTTCCGTAGTTGAGGTACTTGACAGCCTGGAAAGAGAATGGGGAGAGAATTTCCATAAAATATTTAAAACGATTACTGTGGATAACGGTACAGAATTTTCTGACTGTGCCAGTATGGAAAAATCTTGTCTGAATCCGGATAAGAAAAGAACAAAGCTATATTACTGCCATCCTTACAGTAGCTGGGAGCGGGGAACCAATGAGAACCAGAATAAAATGATTCGGAGAAAGATTCCCAAAGGGACGAATTTTGATGCGAAAACCCAGGAAGAGATAATCAGTATTCAGGAATGGATAAATCATTATCCAAGAAGAATATTTGGATACAGAAGCTCTGCAGAGTTGTTTGAACAGGAACTGAATAAAATATTAGCTGCTGCATAGGAAATGAAATTGCATACATAGAAAAAAGTTTTAGGCTTATGAATCTCGTAAGAGACGCAGTAGGTCTTTTTGTGCTATAATAAAACCAGTTAACAATTCTAAAAGGGAAAGAAGATATGATTTTATATGCCAGAAAATGAGAAGTTTTTAAGGAAAAATCAGCATATAAATTTTTTTGAAATTTTTTTGCAAAAAAACTTGCAATTTTCACATAGTTGGGGAATAGTAGAAAAACATTGACGAACAGGGAAAAAAATAATATCATAAATAGGATGAGTAAGACTGCAAGGAAAGGGGATTCTTGCAGTTTTTATAGTATTTTACAGCAGAGCTTAAACATTTAGAAAAATATCAGGAGGATACATAGAATGAGAAATATACTTGCAGTTGTTGTCTGTGCTGGTATACCAATGATTATCAGTGCAATTTTAAAAAATATCATTGGATTTTCCGATTACATTATGGTTACGATTTATTTCGTAATGTTTTTAGGACTCTTTCTTTTAGGAAAGAAAAAAGAATGGTTTTAGGAAAGAGAGGAATACATGTCACATATTGAACAGAGCAAAATTCGCAATTTTTGTATTATAGCCCATATCGACCATGGAAAATCTACCTTAGCAGATCGCATCATTGAAAAAACAGGACTTTTAACCAGCCGTGAGATGCAGTCTCAGGTACTCGATAACATGGATTTAGAAAGAGAACGTGGAATTACGATTAAGGCACAGGCAGTCCGTATTGTCTACACTGCAAAAGATGGAGAGGAGTATATTTTTAACCTGATAGATACTCCGGGTCACGTGGATTTTAACTATGAGGTCAGCCGAAGCCTTGCAGCCTGTGATGGTGCAATCTTAGTGGTAGATGCGGCACAGGGGATTGAGGCACAGACTTTAGCAAATGTCTACTTAGCCCTCGACCATGACTTGGATGTTATGCCCGTTATCAATAAGATTGATTTGCCAAGTGCAGACCCGGAACGTGTCGTAGAAGAAATTGAGGATGTCATTGGATTAGAGGCAGAGGATGCCCCAAGAATTTCTGCAAAGACAGGGTTGAATATTGAAGAGGTCTTAGAACAGATTGTAACGAAGATTCCGGCACCGGTGGGAGATCCGGATGCACCTCTTCAGGCATTGATTTTTGACTCTCTTTATGATTCTTATAAGGGGGTAATCGTCTTTTGCCGTATTAAGGAAGGTACGGTTAAGGTTGGGACAACCATTCAGATGATGGCAACAGGAGCAAAGGCAGATGTTGTAGAAGTCGGCTATTTTGGAGCCGGACAGTTCATCCCGTGTGACGAACTTTCTGCCGGAATGGTAGGCTATATCACTGCCAGCTTAAAAAATGTCCAGGATACCCGTGTGGGAGATACGGTAACCGATGCGAACCGCCCATGTAAAGAGCCTCTTCCGGGATATAAGAAGGTCAATCCGATGGTATACTGCGGACTCTATCCGGCAGACGGAGCAAAATACCCGGATTTGCGTGATGCTTTGGAAAAATTGCAGTTAAACGATGCGGCACTTCAGTTTGAAGCAGAGACTTCCATTGCACTGGGATTTGGTTTCCGTTGCGGATTCTTAGGTCTTTTGCACTTAGAGATTGTGCAGGAGCGTTTAGAGAGAGAATATAATCTGGATTTGGTAACAACGGCACCGGGCGTTATCTATAAGGTGCATAAGACCAACGGAGAAGTCATCGAGCTGACCAATCCGTCTAATTTACCGGATCCGGCACAGATTGAATATATGGAAGAGCCGATTGTCAGTGCAGAAATTATGGTAAGCAGTGAATATATCGGTGCCATCATGGATTTATGCCAGGAGCGGCGCGGCACCTATATCAGTATGGAATATATGGAAGAGACAAGAGCTCTTTTAAAATATGACCTGCCGTTAAATGAGATAATTTATGATTTCTTTGATGCTTTAAAATCACGTTCAAGGGGTTATGCCTCCTTTGACTATGAGATCAAGGGCTACGTCCGTTCTGACCTTGTAAAACTCGATATCTTAATCAACCGTGAAGAGGTAGATGCC
>JBJELL010000124.1:0-3166 GCA_051879115.1 Lachnospiraceae bacterium | reverse complement strand
CAGAATAAAAAGACGGAAGAGACAGAAGAATTGGAAGAGAATCTGCCAATTAAGAACCTGATGCCTGAGATTGATTGTGTCGTTGGTATTAAGAACATTGGAGGAAGTCTTGAAAAATACAATGAGTTGTTACAGACTTATTATGGTGAGATGTCACAGATTATTGAACTGCTCTCAGATTATGCAAATGAGGATATGGAGCAGTTTCGGATTAAGGTACACGGCATTAAGGGAGGAAGCCGCAATATCGGTGCAGTAGGACTTGCAGATAGTGCACTGCAATTAGAAGAATGGGCAAAAGAAGGAAAACAAGCAGAGATTTTACAAGAATTAGATGGTTTCTTAAAGCAGATGGATGAAGTAATGACGCGGATTGACACCTACCTCAAAGATGCAGTTGAACAGGTGGAGAGGGATGGAGACTTCCTTCCGGAATTAGACCTCAACAGTGTGTATGTCATCTTAAAAGCTCTTTCAGAGTTCGACATGGACGAAGTAGAAGAGGCGATGAAAGAGTTGTACAAGAACCGTTATACGGATGATACCGAGGCGGTGTTAGAAGAATTGAAGCGTTATATTGAAGATTTAGATTACAAGCATGCGACGATTCTATTAGAGGATTATTTGAAAAAAATCAGTTAGAGGTTACAGACATGGAAGAAAGACAGGGAATGACAGGTTCTACACTGAAAATAATAGCGATGCTTACGATGTTGATTGACCATATCGGGGCAAGTCTGCTTGAAAATGGGGTCATGCGAAAGATAGCAGGGGGAAGTGTTGCATCTGCGGACATAGCGGCACTTCATTCCTATAATACATGGAGAATGGTGGATATTGTATTCAGAGCCATAGGAAGACTGGCGTTTCCGATTTTCTGTTTTTTGTTGGTAGAAGGATTCCTGCATACAAGAGACTGGAGAAAATATTTTGCAAGGCTGTTTCTCTTTAGCTTTATTTCGGAGATACCTTTTGATTTGGCATTTCACAGAACTTGGTTCTACCGGGAGGGTCAGAATGTCTTCTTTACCCTCTGGATTGGAATTTTAGTTCTGGTGGGAATGAAATATATAGAAGAACGGGAAGACCTTGTAAAATCGGTACAGTATATCTTAGAGATTCTGGTTGTGACAGCGGGATATTTTCTGGCAGAATTTTTAAAGACGGATTATTCCGGATTTGGAATTGTGGTCATTGCCATGTTGTACTTTTTAAGGAAGGACAGAAAAAGCCAGGCAATCTGCGGTACAATCCTTTTTTTGTGGGAATTTAGTGCACCTCTTGCCTTTGTTCCCATTTATAAATACAACGGAAAGAGAGGATTGGACTTAAAATATGTCTTTTATTTTTTCTATCCGGTACATCTTTTACTGTTCGGTTTGATAATAAAATTCTGTTTTTAACATTGACAAAACGAGTTAGTGTGCTAAAATGTGCTTAGTGTGAAAGTTGTAGAGAAAAGGAAGATTTTCTTATGAAAAAACAAGTATTATCTATTCTGGTAGAGAATACCGCAGGTGTAACAAGCCATATTTCCGGTCTATTCAGCCGGAGAGGATATAATATCGACAGCTTTTCTTCCGGAGTGACAGCAGATCCGAGATTTACAAGGATTACGATTGTCGCAAGCGGAGATGAACTGGTTTTAGAGCAGATTGAAAAGCAGTTAGCGAAATTAGAAGATGTCCTTGACATCAAGAAGTTAGAGCCGGACAATTCTGTAACCAGAGAGCTGATTATGGTAAAAATCCGGGCAAAAGACACCGACCGACAGGCAATTTTAAATGTCACAGAGATTTTCCACGGTAAAGTAGTCGATGTTACCCATGATTCCATGGTAATTGAATTGACGGGAAAACAGGGAAAATTAGATTCTTTCTTAGACTTATTGCAGGGATATGAGATTTTAGAACTTGCAAGAACCGGACTGACCGGACTGACAAGAGGCTGTGACGATGTTACATATTTAGATTGAGAATTTAATTATTAGGAGGATATATAAAATGTCAGCAAAAATTTATTATCAGGAAGACTGTAACCTTTCACTTTTAGACGGTAAGACAATCGCCGTTATCGGTTACGGAAGCCAGGGACATGCACACGCATTAAACGCAAAAGAGTCAGGATGCAATGTTATCATCGGACTTTATGAGGGTTCTAAATCATGGGCAAAAGCAGAAGCACAGGGATTTGAAGTATATACAACAGCAGAGGCTGCAAAAAAAGCAGACATCATCATGATCTTAATCAACGATGAGAAACAGGCTGATATGTACAAAAAAGACATTGAGCCAAACTTAGAGCCGGGCAACATGTTAATGTTTGCACACGGATTCAACATTCACTTTGGATGTATCGTACCTCCAAAGGATGTGGACGTTACCATGATTGCACCAAAAGGACCTGGACATACCGTACGTTCCGAGTATCAGGAAGGAAAAGGTGTTCCTTGTTTAGTAGCTGTTGAGCAGGACGCTACCGGAAAAGCATTAGATACAGCATTAGCTTATGCTTTAGCAATCGGTGGAGCAAGAGCAGGTGTTCTTGAGACTACCTTCAGAACAGAGACAGAGACAGACTTATTTGGTGAGCAGGCAGTTCTTTGTGGTGGTGTTTGTGCATTGATGCAGGCTGGATTTGAGACTCTTTGTGAAGCAGGATATGACCCAAGAAATGCTTACTTCGAGTGTATCCACGAGATGAAGTTAATCGTAGACTTAATCTATCAGTCAGGATTTGAGGGAATGAGATATTCTATCTCTAACACAGCAGAGTACGGTGATTACATCACAGGACCAAAGATTATTACAGAAGATACTAAGAAAGCAATGAAGAAAGTTCTTTCCGATATCCAGGATGGTTCTTTTGCAAAAGAATTCTTATTAGACATGTCTGATGCAGGACGTCAGGTTCATTTCAAAGCAATGAGAAAATTAGCTGCTGAGCATCCGGCAGAGGAAGTTGGTAAAGAAATCCGTAAGCTTTATAGCTGGAACAACGAAGATGAGAAGTTAATCAACAACTAATAATGTATCAAAAAAGGGAAGCTGTCACGTATAGCTTCCCTTATATTTACGTAAAAAGACTGTTATAAAATGATAATTTATCTATCAATAAAATGATTTATCGGTAGTTGCGTTTGTTATTGAATGTAACATAGATTTTT
>JBJELL010000123.1:0-14297 GCA_051879115.1 Lachnospiraceae bacterium | reverse complement strand
AATCTTAGGACTTTCCAACGTACCGGGTGCAGGAGAAATCTTCGTATCCACAGAGACAGAAAAAGAAGCCAGAAACTTTGCTGAGACCTTTATTTCGGAAGGAAAGAATAAACTGATTGAAGAGACCAAGGCGAAGATGTCCTTAGATGACCTCTTCTCACAGATTCAGTCAGGAAATGTAAAAGAACTCGATATTATTGTAAAAGCAGACGTTCAGGGTTCCGTAGAAGCCGTAAAACAGAGTCTTGTAAAACTCTCTAACGAGGAAGTAGTAGTAAAGGTAATCCACGGTGGAGTTGGAGCTATCAACGAATCTGACGTAACCTTAGCTTCTGCATCCAATGCAATTATCATTGGATTCAATGTACGTCCTGATACAACCGCAAAGGCTATCGCAGACCGTGAAGGTGTAGATGTACGTCTGTATAAGATTATCTACAATGCAATCGAGGACGTGGAAGCTGCTATGAAGGGAATGTTAGATCCGATTTATGAGGAAAAAGTAATCGGTCATGCAGAAGTACGTCAGATTTTCAAAGCCTCCGGTGTGGGTAATATTGCAGGTTCCTATGTTTTAGACGGTTACTTCCAGCGTGGATGTAAGGTGCGTATTACAAGAGAAGGAAATCAGATTTTTGAAGGAAATCTTGCATCCTTAAAACGTTTTAAAGATGATGTCAAAGAAGTAAAAGCAGGATATGAATGTGGTCTTGTTATGGAAGAATTCAACGACATCGCTGAGTTGGATCAAATTGAAGCATATATCATGGTAGAGGTTCCAAGATAGGAATTTTTACCGGATAGGATAGAGGTAAAATGAGAAAAAACAGTATAAAAAATACCCGGATTAACGGAGAGGTATTAAAAGAACTTTCCAACATCATCCGGGGAGAAATCAAAGATCCGCGTATCCATCCTATGACCAGTGTGGTTTCCGTAGAGGTGGCACCGGATTTAAAGACCTGTAAAGCCTATATCTCCGTATTAGGAGATGAAAAGGCACAGAAGGACACCATTGCAGGGTTAAAAAGTGCAGAAGGATATATCCGAAGAACTTTGGCAAAAAATATCAATCTGCGCAATACACCGCAGGTACAGTTCATTTTAGACCAGTCCATTGAATATGGAGTGAATATGTCAAAATTAATTGATGATGTGAACAAAAAGACAGAGGAATAAAAAATGAAGGATTTGGATTCGCAATTACAGAATGTAAGCACAGTTGCTATTGCAGGTCATATCAGACCGGATGGTGATTGTGTGGGTTCCTGTTTGGCAACTTATAACTATATCAAAGACAACTATCCGCAGATAAGGGTGGATTTGTATCTAGAGCCAATACCGAATATATTTAAGTTTTTAAACCGTTCAGAGGAAATCCTGAATACCTGTGAGCCAAAAGAACCCTATGACTTATTTATCGCACAGGACTGCGGAGATACGGGAAGACTCGGTGAGGCGGCACAGTACTTTGAACAGGCAAAAAAGACTATTTGTATCGACCATCATATCAGCAATCAGAGCTTTGCAGATGAGAATTATATCTTTCCGCATGCAAGTTCCACTTCAGAGCTGGTATTTGAACTTTTAGAAGAGAAAAAAATCACAAAAGAGATTGCGGAATGTATCTATGTGGGTATTATTCATGACACCGGGGTATTTCAGTATTCTTCTACTTCTGCAAAGACAATGAACATTGCCGGAAAATTAATGGAGACCGGAATCAACTTTACGGAAATCGTAGATAAGACTTTTTATACGAAGACCTTTAACCAGAACCGGGTCTTAGGTCAGGCATTGGTGGATGCAAAGTTAGAATTAGACGGAGCCGTTATTACTTCTGTCATAACAAGAGAACAGATGGAAGAATATGAGGTACTGCCAAAGCATTTAGACGGGATTGTCAGCCAGCTCCGTGTCACAAAGGATGTGGAAGCAGCCATTTTCCTCTATGAGACAGATGACGGATATAAGGTCAGCATGCGTTCTAATGGTGGTGTGGATGTGGCTAAGATTGCAATGGAGTTTGGCGGCGGCGGCCATGTAAGGGCAGCAGGTGTATCCATGGAGGGAGATGCCAAAGATATCCTAGATAAAATTTTAGCAAAAATGCAGGAACAGGTAGAAAGATGATAAACGGAATTCTAAACGTTTACAAAGAAAAGGGTTATACCTCCCACGACGTAGTTGCAAGGCTTAGAGGCATCGTGGGACAGAAAAAAATAGGTCATACGGGGACTCTTGACCCGGATGCAACGGGAGTTCTTCCGGTGTGTCTTGGAAAAGCCACGAAGGTGTGTGATTTGCTGACTGATAAGGATAAAGTCTATGAAGCTGTTCTGTTACTTGGAAAAGAGACGGATACACAGGATATAACCGGAGAGGTTCTAAGGGAATCCCCGGTACAGGTATCCGAAGAAGAGGTAGAAAAAGCCATTATGAGCTTTGTGGGTGATTACAGTCAGGTACCACCCATGTATTCCGCCCTGAAGGTAAATGGAAAAAAACTCTGTGATTTGGCAAGAAACGGAATCGAAGTAGAGAGAAAAGCCAGAGAGGTTGTTATCTTTGAAATTGAGATTTTGAAGATGGAGTTACCGCAAATTACCATGCGTGTGCATTGCTCGAAAGGAACTTATATCAGAACCTTATGCCATGACATTGGAGAAAAACTTGGCTGCGGAGGCTGTATGGAATCGCTAAAGCGTACTAAATCAGCAGAATTTTACATAGGAGAGGCACTTACCTTAGATGAGATAGAAGAGCAGAAAGAGGCAGGGAAACTTGCAGAATTGCTCTATCCGATAGACTATGTGTTTTCATCCCTTCCAAAACGGACGGTAAAGAATAAGTATGGAAAGATTCTCTATAACGGTAATCGGATAGCACCGGAGTTTTTTACCGGGAAGGAAGCATTAGAGACAAAAAAGGACATCCGAATCTATGATGAAGGTGGTCAGTTTGTGGGAGTCTACCGTTATGATGACAGGCAGGGAAACTATAAGCCTGTAAAAATTTTTTTAGAGCAGTAAGTGAGAGAGTAAGATGATTTATTTAAGAGGAACAACAGATTTTAGCATTGAAGAACCTACCGCGATTACCTTTGGAAAGTTTGACGGTATTCACAGAGGGCACAGACTCCTTTTAGATACGGTTATTCAGAAAAAGGAAGAGGACTTGAATGCTGTCGTATTTACCTTTGACATTCCTCCGCGGAAAAAAGTAGAGGGAGACAGAGGGGAAGTGTTAACGACAAATGAAGAAAAAATGCATATTTTTGAAAATCTGGGCGTGGATTATCTCGTGGAATGCCCCTTCACGGAAGAAATTCGCAATATGGAAGCCGTAGATTTTATCGAAATGATTGTAGAAAAGCTTCATGTAAAATATATGGTTGTTGGAACGGATTTTCACTTTGGACATAATCGTGCAGGAGATTATAAACTTTTACAGGAGAATGCCGAAAGATTTGGATATGAAGTTCTGGTTATGGAAAAGATGAAGGACGGTGATAGAGATATCAGCAGTACCTTCGTCCGTGAGAATATCAAAGAGGGAAACATGGAGAAAGCAAACGAACTTCTGGGATATTCTTACTTTGTACAGGGAATTGTGGAACATGGAAATGAGATTGGACGAACCATCGGTTTTCCAACGGTGAATCTGGTTCCCGATGAGGACAAGCTCCTTCCGCCTTTTGGAGTATATATTACAAAGATTTTAATCGGCGGAGAAGAGTATTGCGGAATCACAAATGTGGGCTGTAAGCCGACGATTGAAGGTGTGAATCCCATTGGAGTAGAGACTCATGTGCTGGATTTTTCCGATGATGTCTATGATATGTCGGTAGAGGTGGAATTCTTGCACCGAATCCGTGCTGAGGTAAAGTTTGGTTCCATTGAGGAATTAAAAGCACAGCTTAAGCAGGATATCAAGATTGCAAGAATATATTTTGACCTGGGATAAAGGAGAAGAAATGGAATTAATCATTACTTTGTTAGGTGGTTTGGGACTATTCCTGTTTGGAATGTCATTTATGAGTCAGGGACTGCAAAAAGCAGCCGGAGCAAAACTTAGAACAATTTTAGAGGCAATGACAAAAAATAAGCTGATTGCGGTGGTATTTGGTGCACTGTTTACAGCGGTAATACAGTCTTCCGGTGCAACGACTGTTATGGTGGTCAGCTTTGTCAACGCGGGACTGATGTCTTTAGCACAGTCTGTTGGAATTATTTTCGGTGCAAATATTGGTACAACGATTACGTCACAGCTTGTAGCCTTTAACTTGACGGGTATCGCACCGGTGATTCTCTTTGTAGGAGCGGTTCTTATGATGTTTGGTAAGAAACCGTTGACAAAGAAAATCGGAGAAATCATTATTGGATTCGGTGCACTGTTTATGGGTATCAGTCTGATGAAAGATGCAATGACCGGATTGAAAGAATATGACAGTGTATTACAGGTGTTAGGAAGCCTTACGAATCCGCTTTTGTCCATTTTACTGGGAATGGTCATTACGATTTTAGTTCAGAGTTCATCCGTAACAGTCAGCATCCTTTTGATTATGGCAAGTCAGGGCTTAGTGGGACTTCCGGTATGTTTCTATTTTATTTTAGGATGTAATATCGGTTCCTGTACACCTGCCGTTTTAGCCAGCTTAAACGCAAAGAAAGATGCAAAAAGAGCAGCACTGGTTCATGTGTTGTTTAATGTTTTTGGAATGATTATCATTGGAACGATTTTAATCTTTGCAATGGAACCTTTTGAGGCATTTATCTTAAAAATTTCCGGTGCAGATGTAGGACGGTGTGTCGCAAATGCAGATACCCTCTATAAGATATTCCAGACAATTATCTTCCTGCCAGTGTCAAATCAGTTCATTGCATTGACGAAGTGGATGATTTCCGGCGATGATGAGGAGAGCAAAGAATTTGAACTTGCCTATATTGGAAAGGGAAATGTATTTGCTCCAACTACGGCAGTAGTAGAGGCAATCCAGGAAATTGAGCGTATGGCTGATATGGCAAAAGCAAATTTGGCTTTGGCGATAGAAGCATTTTTTGATGGAGATGACAATAAGATAGAACGGGTCTATGCCACCGAGAAAAATATAGATTTTCTCAGTGAGGAAATTACCGACTTCTTAGTGCAGGCAAATCAATATGACTTGCCAATGGCAGATAAACAGAGAATCGGCGGTCTTTTCCATGTAGTAAACGACTTAGAGCGAATTGGCGATCATGCAGAGAACATTGCAGATGAAGCCGTCTCAGCCAATGAAGCAGGGCTTTCCTTTACCAAAAAAGGAAGTAAGGAAATCATTGAAATGTATGGAAAGGTAGAGAAAATCTTAGATGAATCCATGGAGATGTTTTTGACTGTGGATGAGAAAAATCTGCAAAGCATATTGGATTTAGAAAATGAGATCGACAACATGGAAAGAGAATTGCAGAATAACCATGTACGCCGGATGGCAAAAGGAAAGTGTACACCTCAGGCGGGAATCATTTTTAATGACATGGTAACCGGATTAGAGCGTGTAGCAGACCATGCAACCAACATCGCCTTTTCCATTTTAGAGAATGACCCGGAAAAAGGAGAAGAATAAACGGTTACAATTGTTACATAATTATTACATAAATATGTTGACAATGTAAAAAAAACTTGTTATACTTTAAACACAATGTAACAGCGGAATAAAATTTGTTCTGCTGTTATTTTTTTAAAGAGAATTTAGGAGGCTTGTATGCGTAAAAATATTTATCGTGTTTTTGCTGTCGGAGTATTGGGAACTCTTCTTTTTACAACACCTACAGCAGGAATGGTTACACAGGCAAAAGAAAGTAAGCAGGTACAGACCGTAGCAGGAGCAGGAGCGTTGTTTACAGATGCATTGAAGACAGAGACCGATACTGCCACTGTGTCTGAGAATGAGGTAGAGACAACAAAAGAAGCTGCAAATACCATATATGGATATGAGAATCTCGGAATTGCTAAGGTAGAAGGAACCTTGAATGTAAGAGAGACACCGGCAGCAGATGCCAGCATTGTAGGAAAGATGCCGGATAAATCTGCCGCAGAGATTTTAGAGACCTTAAACGGCTGGTATAAGATTCAGTCCGGCGAGGTAACTGGATATGTCAGTTCAGATTATATCGTAACCGGCATGGAAGCGAAGTCATTAGCAGAAGAAGTAAAACAGACCGTTGCAAAGGTTACAACTACAACTTTGAATGTCAGAGAACAGGCGAATACAGAGTGTAGTATTCTTGCACTGATGCCGCAGGGTGAAGAACTCAATGTATTAGAAGATTTAGGAGACTGGGTAAAGGTCGATTTGGATAACTCCGAAGGATATGTCAGCAAAGAGTTTGTGGAGGTTTCCGTGGAACTTCCAAAGGCAATGACTATGACAGAAGTCCGTTATGGTCAGGGAGTATCCGATGTCAGAGTAGATTTAATTTCCTATGCAACACAGTTTGTAGGTAACCCATATGTATGGGGAGGAACCAGTCTTACCAATGGAGCGGACTGTTCCGGATTTACCTTATCTATTTTTGCAAAATATGGTGTATATCTGCCACACTCATCCAGAGCACAGGCAAACTGCGGAACCAGAATCAATTCATCAGAAGCAAAACCGGGTGATTTATTCTTCTATGGCAGCGGCAGCAGCATCAGCCATGTTGCAATTTATATTGGCAACGGACAGATTGTACATGCCAGCTCAAAGAAGACAGGTATTAAGATTTCCAACGCTTATTACCGTTCTCCAATCTGTGTAACCAGAGTATTGGCAGATTAGAATTTTTTTGGAAAAACAGTTTACAATAATTCATACGTATGCTATACTTGCAAGGTATGGATTTTAGCCCGTATTCGGTAGACGGACACTCCGACCCCTTACTGAATATCATATGAAATTGGGCGATTAGAATATGAAGGAGGAAGAAACATGATAGCAAAAGAAAAGAAACAGGCAATTATCGCAGAATATGGCAGAACACCGAATGACACAGGTTCACCGGAAGTTCAGATTGCTATTTTAACTGCAAGAATCCAGGAGCTTACAGAGCATTTAAAGGCAAATCCAAAGGATCATCATTCCAGAAGAGGTCTTTTAAAGATGGTAGGACAGAGACGTGGATTATTAGATTACCTGAAGAAAATCGATATTGAAAGATATCGTTCTTTAATTGAGCGTTTAGGTATCAGAAAATAATAAAACCTATAGATAGAGCGGAGAGTTTTCCGCTCTATTTTAGCGTTCATATTGCAGACAAAACAAAACGACAGAAGAACAACCCCGAGACCACTGAAAAGAATAGGAGGATGGACTGTTTTTTTCAGTAGTTTCGGTATCTTCTGTCAGCCGTTACAGAAAACAGAGAATAGTAAAGGAGACAGAAATATGGTAAAAACATTTACAATGGACCTTGCCGGAAGACCTCTCGTAGTAGAGATTGGAAAGGTTGGAAAACAGGCAAACGGTGCAGCATTCATCAAATATGGTGATACAACGGTATTATCCACAGCAACTGCATCGGACAAACCAAGAGAGGGAATTGATTTCTTCCCACTCAGTGTAGAATTTGAAGAAAAAATGTATGCAGTAGGAAAGATTCCGGGAGGATTTAATAAAAGAGAGGGAAAAGCATCTGAGAATGCAATTTTAACCTCACGTGTTATCGACAGACCAATGCGTCCTCTTTTCCCGAAGGATTATAGAAATGACGTAACATTAAACAACATGGTTATGAGTGTAGACCCGGAATGCAGACCGGAAATCGTTGCAATGTTAGGTGCATCAATCGCAACCTGTATTTCCGATATTCCATTCGATGGTCCATGTGCAATGACACAGGTGGGAATGATTGACGGAAAATTCATCATCAATCCGACACAGGCAGAGTGGAAGAACGGAGACTTGAATTTAACCGTGGCTTCTACCCGTGAAAAGGTAATTATGATTGAAGCGGGAGCAAATGAAGTACCGGAAGATAAGATGATTGAAGCAATCTATACTGCACACGATGTGAACCAGACCATCATCAAATTCATTGATGAGATGGTAGCAGAGGTGGGCAAACCAAAACACGAGTATGCAAGCTGTGCAATTCCGGAAGAGTTATTTGCAGCAATCAAAGAGATTGTACCTCCGGCAGAGATGGAAGAGGCAGTATTTACGGACGAAAAACAGGTTCGCGAAGAGAACATCCGCCAGATTACAGAAAAATTAGAAGAAGCATTTGCAGAAAATGAAGAGTGGTTAGAAATCTTAGGAGAGGCAATCTATCAGTATCAGAAAAAGACAGTCCGTAAGATGATTTTAAAAGATCACAAACGCCCGGATGGACGTGCGATTGATGAGATTCGTCCTCTTGCAGCAGAAGTG
The DNA here is from genome assembly GCA_051879115.1 of Lachnospiraceae bacterium. Taxonomy (GTDB): domain Bacteria; phylum Bacillota; class Clostridia; order Lachnospirales; family Lachnospiraceae; genus Maccoyibacter. The sequence goes on along the minus strand of JBJELL010000123.1, from coordinate 5,902 downwards.
GATTTGATTCCAAGAGTACATGGTTCTGCAATGTTTACCCGTGGACAGACACAGATTTGTGACGTGGTAACCTTAGCACCATTATCTGAGGTTCAAAAAATTGACGGTTTAGATGAAAACGAAGTATCTAAAAGATATATGCATCACTACAATTTCCCGTCCTATTCTGTAGGTGAGACAAAGCCAAGCAGAGGACCGGGACGTCGTGAGATTGGTCACGGTGCATTAGCAGAGAGAGCTTTAATGCCGGTGCTTCCATCTGAGGAAGAATTCCCATATGCAATCCGTGCTGTATCCGAGACCTTTGAATCAAATGGTTCTACTTCCATGGCTTCTACCTGTGCATCCTGTATGTCCTTAATGGCTGCCGGTGTACCGATTAAGAAGATGGTAGCAGGAATCTCCTGTGGTCTTGTAACAGGCGAGACAGATGACGATTATTTAGTACTTACCGATATTCAGGGTCTTGAGGACTTCTTTGGAGATATGGACTTTAAGGTAACCGGTACAACAGAGGGTATCACCGCAATCCAGATGGATATTAAGATTCACGGATTGACAAGACCGATTGTAGAAGAAGCCATCCGAAGAACAAGAGAAGCAAGACTTGTAATTATGGAAGTTATGAAAGGTGCTATTGCAGAACCTAGAAAAGAAGTAGGACAGTATGCACCAAAGATTATCCAGATTAAGATTGACCCGGCTAAGATTGGTGATGTAGTTGGCCAGAGAGGTAAGACCATCAACGAGATTATCGAAAGAACCGGAGTTAAGATTGATATTACAGACGAAGGTGCAGTATCCGTATGCGGCGTAGACGCAGAGGCAATGAAGAAAGCGGTAGAGATGATTCAGATTATTACAACTGACTTTGAAGCCGGACAGATTTTCAAAGGAACTGTTGTAAGTATTAAAGAATTTGGTGCTTTTATAGAGTTTGCTCCTGGAAAAGAGGGAATGGTTCACATTTCTAAGATTTCCAAAGAGAGAATCAACCATGTGGAAGATGTGCTGACCTTAGGTGACAAAGTAACCGTTGTCTGCCTTGGAAAAGACAAGATGGGAAGAATCAGCTTCTCTATCAAAGATGTACCAGCACAGGCTTAGAGGTTAATGCCAATATAGAAATGAAAATAGGAAGAGGCTGTTTTGGAATAGAATTCTTAAAACAGCCTCTTTTTTGGGAAAACTGCATAGTCTAAAAGAAAAGGCAAAAATAGAATGGAGCGGATTCGAGAACTCTTAAATACCTCTTATGTGCATAAAAGAGGGTACACCGGTAAAGGAATAACGGTAGCTATTATGGATACGGGACTCTTTCGCCATGGGGATTTCAAAGGACGTGTGTTGGGATTTCATGATGTCATTGATGGAAGAAAAGAATGTTATGACGACAACGGACACGGGACTCATGTAGCAGGAATCATCGGTGGCAACGGATACTGTGGAAGGGGACAGTACATGGGGATGGCACCGGGATGCAGTCTTTTACCGATAAAGGTGTTAGATAAAAAGGGCGGAGGAAATACGAAACAGGTCAAAGAAGCCATTCAATGGATGCTTGAACGAAAAGAGAAATATCAGATACGGATTTTAAATATTTCAGTGGGAATGCTTAGAAATGCAAAGGAAGAAGAACAGGTAGAACTGATTAAGCAGGTAGAAAGGGTCTGGGATGAAGGAATTGTAGTGGTAGCTGCAGCGGGAAATAACGGCCCTGTGGAAAATTCCGTAACAATTCCGGGAATCTGCCGCAGTATCATTACTGTGGGAAGCAGTGATGATGAAGAACGTATTATCAGAGGACAGGGGCTCAGACAGGGATACAGCGGAAGGGGACCGACAGACAGTTGTGTTATGAAGCCGGAGATTTTAGCACCGGGAACGGGAATTATAAGCTGTGATATCAGAGAGGATTCCTACATTGCAAAGAGCGGTACTTCTATGGCAACCCCTGTTGTTTCCGGTGCGATTGCATTACTGCTTAGCAAATATCCGGCTATGACACCGAAGGAAGTAAAACTAAAGCTGTATGAGACAGCAGACCGAAGCTGTGACAGCAAAAGACAACATGTATGGGGATGTCTTGATTTGATAAAGCTGTTGCAGTGATTTGATTTATTTTCATGAATATTGTACAATAAAAAAATAGCAAAAGAGTAGGTGAAATGAAAGATGAAAAAAATAGGGAACATCATGTTTAGCAGAGTGGTATTGATTGTGCTTGCAATCGTCGTTCAGTTTTCATGGATTGCATTACTGCTCTATCAATTCAGTCTGAAATTTACATTTATCAATATTGCATTTAAGGTCTTAGCACTTATTCTGGCAATTATATTGTTTAATAAGAATGGAAATACCGCAGGCAGGATGTCCTGGATTTTTTTAATTTTGACCGTACCGATATTTGGGCTGGCGTTATATTATGTTTTTGGAAGGGCAAAGCTTACGAAAAAGACAGAAATGCAGTTAGAGCGGGTCAATGAAGAGATTAATCCCTATCTGACCGGAGATGAGGAAGCAGAAGAAAATATTCAAAAAAACGATAAACGGACCTACAATCAGGTTCGGTATATCAAGGACTGGGCAGGATATCCGGTTTATCAGTATACGCAGACAGAGTATTATCCTTCGGGAGAAGAAATGTTTGAGGCAATGTTAGAGGCAGTCCGAGGAGCCGAAAAATTTATATTTTTAGAATATTTTATCTATGATGAAGGAGAGATGTTAGACCGCCTTTTGGAAGTACTTGAAGAAAAGGTTGCTTTAGGTGTGGAAGTCCGCATGATGTATGATGATGTGGGCTGTGTGAGCACACTTCCGTCAAACTATGCAAAACGGATGCGGGAGCGTGGAATCCAGTGCATTGCCTTTAATCCCTTTTTGCCGGTAATGTCAATTATTATGAATAATCGTGATCACAGAAAGATTCTGGTTGTGGATGGAAAGATTGCATTTACGGGTGGAATCAACATTGCCGATGAATATATCAATACCATCAGCCGTTTCGGATACTGGAAAGACACCGGAGTTAAGATTGAGGGTAAGGCAGTCTGGAGTTTTACTGCCATGTTTTTAAAAATGTGGAATTTTGCAAACCGGAGTACAGAGGATTATCTTGCATACAAACCGGACATAAACTGGAAGAAGTGTTACAGCAGTGACGGCTATGTGCAGCCTTATGCAGATTCTCCCATAGACCATGAGAATCAGGCAGAAAATATTTATCTGAATATTATTAATCATGCAAAGGATTACGTCTATATTTTTACACCATATCTGATTATCGACGAGGAAATGAGTACTTCTCTTCAGAATGCGGCAAAATCAGGTGTGGATGTGCGGATTATTACACCGGGAGTGCCGGATAAAAAGATGGTCTTTTTATTAACCCAGTCTTATTACAGGGAATTGTTAAAGGCAAACGTAAAGATATATCAGTATGCAGACGGGTTTTTACATGCGAAATGTTTTGTATGTGATGATGAGATTGCAACGGTGGGAAGTATTAATCTCGATTACAGGAGTCTGTATCTGCATTATGAGTGTGGACTTTTCATGTATCAGTCCAAAGCGGTTATTCAGGTAAAAGAGGATGTTTTAAAGACGATTGAACGTTCTAAGAAGATATCCATAGGATTTTGTGAAAACAGGCAGTGGTATGTGAAGTGGTTGCAGTGTCTGTTAAAATTATTTGCACCATTGCTTTAAGAGGTAGATATGAAGAAAAAAAATATTACATTGATAGGAATGCCGGGAGCGGGGAAGAGTACAGTAGGAGTGGTATTAGCAAAGATTGCGGGATTTCACTTCCTAGATTCCGATTTGTTGATTCAGCAGAAAACCGGAAAACTGTTACATGAATTGATAGAAGAATATGGAACAGAGGGATTCTTAAAAATTGAAGAAGAGGTCAATGCTGCCATAGAGACGAAATCTGCTGTGATTGCCACAGGAGGAAGTGTGGTCTATGAAAAAAAGGCAATGGAGCATCTAAAAGAAATATCTGTCGTCGTATATCTAAAGCTTCCCTATGAAGAGTTAAAAGAGCGGCTCGGAAGTCTGACGAAAAGAGGTGTTGTCTTAAAACCGGGAGAAACCTTAAAAGACCTCTATGAAACAAGAAGCATCTTATATGATGAATATGCGGATATTACCATAGATACCTCTGCTATGAGTATTCAAAAAGCGGCAGAGGAGATTTTAAAACGATATAAAAATGCTGCACGTGGTGCCTAGCATCTGTGCAGCATGGAATAGTTAGAAGAATTTGGAAACGAGTTTTTTAAAATAATCTTTGAATTCTGCTTTCTTTACAGACTTTTTGCTGACAATGTCCACTTCCCCGATAACCTTGCCATTGAGTGAATAAGTCACTTTTCCAACGGTATCACCCTTTTTTACAGGTGCTTCGACAGTCTTTGGAAGAGAGACTTCTTTTTTTATGGTGTTTAAATCGCTTCCCTTGGTATCTACGTACTCAAAAGAAGATTGATAGGCAACGGGAACCTTATCCGCAACGCCTTTTTTTACTTCTAAGTCGGAGAGCTTTTCTTTGTTGTCATCGCAGTAGAGCTGACATTTGGCAAAACCGTAGTTTAAAAGAGCGGTAGCGTCTGCAAACCGTCCTTTTGGGTCGGGAGCTGCCATGATAACGGCAATCAGTTCCATATTGTTTTTCTTTGCCGTAGCAGAAACACAGTATTTGGCTTTTCCTGTGGAACCGGTCTTTAACCCGGTAGCATACTGGTATTGTCGGATTAATTTGTTGGTATTGGCAAGACCGAATTCCGTGCTTCCTTTTTTGGTTTCGTGGGTGATGGTATCCATCCAGATTGTAGAGTAATCGTGTATCTTTGGGTGTTTGGTAATCAATTCGCGAGACATAAGAGCCACATCGTAGGCACTTGTCATATGATCGTCAACGTCCAGACCACAGCAGTTGACAAAGTGGGTATCCTTCATGCCAAGACCCTTTGCACGTTCATTCATCTGTGCGACAAATTCCTCTTCGGAACCGGCGATATGCTCCGCCATGGCAACACAGGCATCATTGGCGCTTGCCACGGCGATGCATTTTATCATGGTGTCTACAGTCTGTGTCTCCCCGGGTTCTAAGAAGACCTGGGAACCGCCCATGCTGGCTGCATGTTCAGATACGGACACGGTATCTTCTAGCTTGATTTTCCCATCCTCTAAGGCGTCGAAGATGAGAATCAGGGTCATAATCTTAGTAATGCTGGCAGGGTGCAGGGAAGTATTGGCATCTTTTTCGTAGATAATAGTTCCGCTTTTCGCTTCCATGAGAACCGCACTCGGTGCACAAAGACTAAGACTGTCCTTGCTGTCGTTATCCTTGTTCTCCTCCGTAGCAGCCGCAGAACAGGTTATTCGCTGGGTACAGGACGCAGTTACGGATAATACGGGAGAGAGTATAAGTTGTAAAATCAAAAACAAAGAAAATACAATTCGTTTCATAGTGACTCCTGAGATAGGTTATCTGTTCTATTCTAGTAGAGGCAGAGTAAAAATATGACAAAGACAGAGTGCTTTTCAAGGATTGGAGAATATGATAAAATGGCATACATGAAAATAATAGGAATCCTGTTACTGCTTTTTGGAGTTTATCTCATCTGGCAGTATTTTGAACTGAAAAAATTTAATATCACTACTTATGATTATCAGACGTCAAAGTTCAGACAGAGTCTGCGGGTTGCCGTAGTATCGGATTTGCATGCCCATTCCTATGGGCAGGAGAACGAGATTCTTTTAAAAAGAATCCGGGAAGAAAGACCGGATTTTATTCTGATACCGGGAGATTTGATTGTCAGCAAATATCCCGAAACTTATGAGACAGCTTATGCCTTTTTAAAAGAACTTGTAAAGATTGCTCCGGTCTACT
>JBJELL010000122.1:1531-3179 GCA_051879115.1 Lachnospiraceae bacterium | reverse complement strand
AAAAAAGAAATGATGTTTGACCATTGTACCTGGGACGATGATTATAAAAAGATTACCCTTAGGATTCGTGAGAAGTTATTAAATCTTGCACAGGCAGATGAGGACTACACCGTAGTCCTCATGCAGGGAAGTGGAACCTTTGGAGTAGAGTCTGTTTTAACCAGTGTGGTAGGAGAAGAAGACAAACTATTGATCATTGCAAATGGTGCCTATGGAATGAGAATGTGTGAGATTGCAAAGCATGCAAGATTAAACTACACACTTTATCAGGAAGAGTACAACAAAATACCGGATGCAGGTATCGTACAGCGGATATTACAAAAAGATAAAAAAATTACCCATGTAGCAATGGTACACAGTGAGACCACCTCCGGTATCTTAAACGATATTGAAGCAGTCGCAAAAATTGTAAAAGAAGAAGGAAGAACCATGATTGTAGATGCCATGTCTAGTTTTGGAGGGATGGAAATTCCTGTAAAAAAATGGGGCATTGATTTTCTTATAAGCAGTGCGAACAAATGCATTCAGGGAGTTCCGGGATTTTCTTTTATCATCGGTAATAAGAAAAAACTAATGGAGAGTAAGGGGAAAGCCAGAAGTCTTTCCCTAGACCTGTATGAACAGTGGGAAACCATGAACAAAGACGGCAAATGGCGTTTTACTTCCCCGACCCATACCGTACTTGCATTTGCAAAAGCCTTAGAGGAACTAGAAGAAGAAGGCGGGATTAAAGCCCGCAATGAGCGTTATGTAGAGAACAACAGGCTTTTGATTCAGCGGATGAAGGAGATGGGATTTGTTCCATATATTGACGAAAAACATCAGGGACCGATTATTACCACTTTCTATTATTCTGCAAAATGCCGCTACAGCTTTGAAGAACTGTATGACTATGTCAAAGAAAGAGGATATGCAATTTATCCGGGGAAGGTAACTGATGCAGAGACATTTCGGATTGGCAACATTGGAGAAATCTATAAAGAAGATATCGAACTTCTTTGCGGTATCTTTGATACATTTTTAAAGGAGAAAGGGGATAAAATTGCATGAAGTGCGAAGCGGTAATTTTTGACTGGGCAGGAACAACGGTAGATTACGGTTCCTTTGCCCCGGTACAGGCATTTATGGAAGTCTTTGAAGAGTATGGAATAGAGCCGACAATAGAAGAGACTAGAAAACCTATGGGAATGTTAAAATGGGATCACATCAAGACCATGTTAGAGATGGAACGTATCGGGAAAGAGTTTGAAGAGATTCACGGAAGAAAGTTTACGAAAGAAGATGTGGATGCTATGCATGCTATTTTTTCGGAGAAGCTCATGGCAATTCTAGACCGTTTTACAGAGCCAAAAGACTATGTCATTGAGACAATAGAAACACTTCGTCAAAAGGGGATTAAGATTGGTTCCACTACAGGATATACGGATGCCATGATGAAGCTTGTGACTAAGGGAGCAAAAGAAGCAGGCTATCAGCCGGACTGCTGGTTCAGTCCTGACAGTACCAATCATGTGGGAAGACCTTATCCCTATATGATTTTTAAGAATATGGAAGCCTTAAAGGTGAAGAAAGTAAAAAATGTGATTAAGGTAGGCGATACAGTTTCCGACATCAAAGAGGCAAAGAATGCCGGGGTTGTTGCTGTCGG
>JBJELL010000122.1:0-1431 GCA_051879115.1 Lachnospiraceae bacterium | reverse complement strand
CGGGCTTTTACGTGTTATTTTAAGATTTTTTTGGCAGGATGTTTTGTTGTCTTAAGAGCTCTGGCAGCTCTTGCTTTGACTTTACGGAAACGGTTTGCAACCATAATAATATGTTCATCTGCCTGAAATTGTTTTAAAGTATCTTCATCAATGGAAATACGGTTATCCATAGTTTTCATGATGTCTTCTACCTGTAACTTTTCATAGATTTTCGGGTCGCTTAAATCATAGACTTTATTATCCGAAAATTTCAAAACCAGAGGCTGTAAAAAATTCTCCGGATTACTCTCTAAAATCATGGCCTTATCTCCGTTAGAAAGATCCACACAGGCACCCTGTGGAAGGATATGTATACATTCCGCCAGTGCACGTACCACGCCCGGATGATAAAAATTCGGATACTGCATGAGATACTTGACTGCTGCAACTTCCGACTGGGGTTCAAAACCATACCGCATGGCAGTCATCTGGTCAAAACAATCGGCAACACGCAATATCTGAGTTGCTAAAGACCATTCTCTCGTATTTACCTTTGGATGATCTTTATGATTGAAAGGAAGAATCATTTCAGCAATGACATTTAAGGTCATCTTAGGAAGAAAATAGTCATTTTCCTTTGGTTTTAACAGAAAATAGGATTTTTCCCTTGCACCGCACAGGGATTTGTAATCATCACTGTTCACATTGTCCACATTTGTAAGTTTATCTGCATCCAAATAGAGATAACCCATGTCATAGAGGAGAGCGGCCTCTACTAAAGCCAGTTGTTCTTCATAGGCAAATCCCAGTCTGTGGGCAAGGATAGAACACAGGATAGCAACGTTCAAACCGTGTTTGTATACGAAGTCCCCCGAGCTTCGTATGTTCTGGGAAAAGGCAATCTTGTGATCCAGATTTCCGAATTTGCGGATAATGCTTTTGGACAGGGAAGAAAGTTTATCCGGTGGGTTTCCGTTTGCAATTTTAGTCAGCTCATCTCTTAAGCGGAACATGTACACAGTCTGGAATTTTTCAAACTGAATTTCCTCTTCTGTAAGGGGTGGAGCCGGTTCTGCCGGTTCTAAAATATAGATTCCGATAAGAGAGAATTTATGGATGCTGTTAATACCCTGCATCGTCAGTTTTGTATTTCGTTCATATAGAAGGACTCCAAGGCGGTTATAAATCGGTTTTGCTAACCGCATACCGGGCTTTAAATCCTCCGTTTTAATGAATTGCATAGTATTTCCCCTTCCCCAATGCGTTTATTTTGTATGAAATATTTGTTTATTTTAGCATAAATGTGTGTGAATTACAATTATCATATTGGAAAAAACGAAAAACTATTGTAAAATAATAAAAATAGCAGGCGGCAATGAAGCGGAAGTAAGATAATTCTAAATTATGAGAAAGGGAGGGTGAGAAAGAATGGGAAAAGTAAAAGAAATTCAG
>JBJELL010000121.1:0-3184 GCA_051879115.1 Lachnospiraceae bacterium | reverse complement strand
ATGGGATAATTCAAATCCAACCATCCTTACTGCGGTAAAATCTAGTATGACAGTAAAAGCGGGAAAAACTGCCAAGTTGAAATATCAGATTTATCCTGTGAAAAAGAAAGTGACCTTTAAAAGCTCCAATAAAAAGGTGGCAACTGTAAGCAAAAAAGGCGTAATTACCGGTAAAAAAGCAGGAAAGGCTACAATAACCATAAGTTCAGGAAGTAAAAAAGTAAAAGTAAAAGTAACCGTAAAAAAGTAACGACAAAGAGAAAGATTTCCTAAATAAAAACCACCCTTAGGGTGGTTTTTTAACGTTTATCCATAGGAATGAACTCCTTATGTTCACATACGTTTTTGTATGCAGGACGCATGATTTTTCCGTTGTAGGAAAGTTCCTCTAAACGATGAGCACTCCATCCGGCAATACGGGCGATTGCAAATATCGGAGTGTACAATTCTAACGGAAGTCCTAACATGCTGTAAGCAAATCCGGAATAGAAGTCTACGTTTGGACTGACTCCTTTATAAATCTTTCTTTCCTCGGCAATTACTTTAGGAGCTAAACGTTCCACTAGTGCATAGAGTGCAAATTCATCCTCAAGTCCTTTTTCTTTGGAAAGTTCTTCCACAAAAGAACGGAAGATAACAGCACGAGGGTCGGAAAGAGAGTAGACCGCATGACCCATACCATAGATTAATCCGGCATGGTCAAAAGCTTCTTTGTTTAAGAGTTTACGAAGATATTCTTCCACCTGGCTTTCACTGGACCAGTTTGTAATATTCTTTTTCAAATCGTCGAACATTTTTACAACTTTAATATTTGCTCCGCCGTGTCTTGGACCTTTTAAGGAGCCGATGGCAGCGGCAATCGCAGAATAAGTATCGGTTCCGGAAGAAGATACCAAATGGGTTGTAAAAGTGGAATTGTTACCGCCGCCGTGTTCCATATGAAGAATCAAGGCGGTATCTAACAGCTTCGCCTCTAATGGTGTAAACTTACTGTCCGGACGCAGTACATGTAAAATAGTCTCAGCCGTAGACTGTTCTTCAAGTGGAGAATGGATGAACAGGCTGGCACCATCATGGTAGTGGTTGTATGCCTGATAACCATAAACAGATAATAATGGAAACAGACTGATAAGCTGTAAACATTGACGAAGTACATTTGGCAGTGAAATGTCATCTGCACGGTCATCATAAGAATATAAGGTTAATACACTTCTTGCGAGTGTGTTCATCATATCTTTGCTCGGTGCCTTCATAATGATATCACGTACAAAACTTGTCGGCAAAGTACGGTATTCACTTAAAAGGTGGCAGAAAGATTTTAATTCATCTTTTGTGGGAAGCTTCCCAAACAATAGAAGATAGGTACATTCTTCAAAACCGAAGTGGCTCTTCTTGTCAATGCCACGGATAATATCTTCTACATTGTAACCACGATAGTAGAGACTTCCGTCAGCCGGAACAGATTCACCATTTACTATTTTGGTGGAGCAGACGTCAGAAATTTCCGTCAGACCGACTAAAACACCTTTTCCGTTAATATCACGCAAACCTCGTTTTACGTCATACTTTCCGTATAACTCCGGATTGATTGTGGCAGCATTTGAACATTGCTTAGACAGCTCCATAATTTGGGGAGTTAATTCGCAAAATGTATTTGTTGTCATAGTTTCCCTCCTTCTCAATATTTTTATATCATAACATTCTATGAATTTTGATACAAGAAAAATTAAATAAATTCAAACTTTTTTAAGAAAAATTTACTTTTATTTAATAAATGGTGTATGATTATACAATAAGGTGGTCTATATCCCGGTTCAACGTATAGTCCCTTTGCAGGTAGTGATTGTTTGTGAGAAAATAAGGAGAAAATAGGGAATGTTAGATGATTTAGAATTAATAAAAGAAGCAAAAAAAGCGAAGGAGTTTTCTTATTCACCATATTCTGGATTTCGGGTGGGGGCTGCGCTGCTTACGAAAAGCGGAAAAGTATTTACAGGATGTAATATAGAGAATGCAGCTTACAGTCCGACGAATTGTGCGGAGCGTACGGCGGTGTTTAAAGCAGTATCGGAAGGAGAGAGAGAGTTTGCGGGTATCGCCGTGGTAGGAGATGGAGAAGACTGTCTGGCACCTTGCGGGGTGTGCAGACAGGTATTACTGGAATTCTGTAATCCAAAGGAGTTTTATGTTCTGATGGCGGGAAGTGGAGAGACGTATAAAAAGATGACGTTAGCACAGCTTATGCCGGAATCTTTTTCAAAAGTAGATTTGGATTGTCAGTGAATGTAAAAATTAAATAAAATTTGCATAAAAGATATTGACAAAAACTTAACATAAGGTATATTGTTAATAGTGTATTTTTCTAAGTACAATACATAGAAATACACATGATAAAGTTAGTAATTTTTTATAAGGAGGAATATATATATGTCAACAAAAGCGTATTATCCAATTAACGAGATTGGCGCTGGAAAAGTTGGTTTTTCCAAAACTCGTTCTATCATCGAAGCTGCTTTTTATGGCAACAACGTGGTAAAAGTAAACACACTGAAAGAAGCTTATGAATTAGCAAAGAATTCACCAGGTACTATCGTAACAGATATGCCGATTAAAGATGGTGATACATTTGGTCTTGAAAAAGATGCAAAAGTTTTATTATTCAATGATGGTGCTGTAACAGGACGTTATGCAGCAGCTCGCCGTATCAAAGGTGAACCAGGCGTTGATGCTGTTAAATTAGATAAAGTTGTTATGGATGCTGTATATGAGACAAGATGGAAAACTATGTATCATGCAGAGTGCTTCATCGGTCTTGATCCAGAATTCATGGTAAAAGCTCATCTCTTAATTCCGGAAGGAGAAGAGAACATTCTTTACAACTGGATGTTAAACTTCCAGTATATGTCAGATGAGTATGTAAAGATGTACAAAGAGTCCAAACCAATCGCTGACGGAAAAGAGCCTGATATCTACATCTTCTCTGATCCACAGTGGATTCCACAGGAGAGACCGGACGTAGATTATAGCTGCTTAAGCGATCCATTGACACTTTGCTACTTCGATACAGACCAGAACTGTGCAGCAATCCTTGGTATGAGATACTTCGGAGAGCACAAAAAAGGTACATTAACAATGGCATGGGCACTTGCTAACAGAAATGGTTATGCTTCCTGCCACGGTGGAC
>JBJELL010000120.1:0-3188 GCA_051879115.1 Lachnospiraceae bacterium | reverse complement strand
AAGACATACTCCTGAAATTTTTGGCATGCTGTTAAAAGTCATACCAATATTATCCCAAAAATCCATGATTTATTTCAGGAATCACCAGTCTTCCGTTAACCTGTTTTTTAGAATCAAACTGATTCGTGCGACAGTCTCATGTTACGGGCTGTGGCTGAACGGTTACGACTTATCCCATCATTCCTCCTAAAGTTCCTGCTGCAATACAGATAAGCAGTGTTGTCGCCATATGTACCATATCTTCCGGTACTCCCTGACTAATCGCAGCCGATATAGCAAAGAGAATCAAAAAATATGCTGCTCCCATGAAGGCTCCCCAAAGGAATTTTTTCATTTTCATCTTCTTTCCTGCCATAAAACCACCAAGCCAGCAGGACAATACATATACGACGATGACACCGGCATCAATGAATCCCGACTTTAGCTGGAACTTCTCTAGCATCACTGCCATAAGAATCAGTCCCAATCCGGTGATGATATACATAAATATCAAATCCACTGCCATCCACTTATAAGATTTCTTTTTATCCATCTTCGTCCTCCCCTACATATATATGAAAAAAGAGGACGAATATGCATGAAAATCTATTCTTTTTCTGTCTCCTGTTCCTGTTCTGCCTTTGCCTTAAGAATTGCCTCATTCAAAGAAAGCATCTTCTCATCTAAAATCGATACTATCCCGGAACACTCCCTCAATTCCCGGCTGATATACTCCGGTGCATTTCCTTCAAACTTATAATAAATCTTATGTTCTAAACTTGCCCAGAAATCCATGGCAATGGTACGAATTTGAATCTCTACTTTGGTATCAATGACCCTGTCAGACAAAAAAATCGGCACCGTTACCAACATGTGATAACTCTTATATCCGCTTGCTTTCGGATTCTTGATATAATCCTTAATGGATACAACCGTTAAGTCATTCTGCTTTCCAATCATCTCTGCCATCCGGTAAATATCGGATGTAAAGGAACATACAATACGGATTCCTGCAATATCGTTGATATACTCCACCATATTGTCAATAGAGGTCTCATATCCGTTTTTTTTCAACTTCTTAACAATGCTTTCCGGGGATTTGATTCTGGATTTTATGTATTCAATGGGATTATATTGATGTACATATTGAAATTCATCGTTTAATATCTCTAACTTCGTTCCTACTTCTTTTAATGCTGCATTATATAAAAACATGATTGCCTGCCAACTGTCGACTCCCTCATCGAATGTTGCTTCCATGTTCATACCACCTTCCATTTACTGATTTCTTTTACTATTATAGCACTCCTTTTTTCTTTTGGTCCTATATTTTCTTATTTTTAATAATAATTTTATATAATATTTATTAGCTATCCCCTTCCATATCTGCTATAATGAACTGACGAAAGAAAGGACAGGCTTATGAGAATCTGGTTTAAGTTGATAAAAGACAACCGTATGTTAAAAGATACAAGCATTACCGATGAGAGTGATGATACGAGAACCCATAAAATTTTTCATGCTTTAGATAAAATCTGCTATGATTTTGATTTGAGCAAACCCATCTGGTTAGACACTACCATAGCAGATTTCAAACGCCATGCTAAAGCACGTTTTTATCAGGACAGTTTTATAGAAGAGATTGATTTTGACTATTTAGAAATTGAGGTCATTGAGGAAGACTAATTTTTCACAATTTTCTTCTTTGACGGTTTCCCTCATACATTAGAATTCCTGCTGCCATTGCCGCATTCAGAGATTCTAACTTTCCTTCCATTGGGATACGAATGTAGGTGTCTGCAAGGTCTGCAATTTCATCGCTGAGACCATTTCCCTCATTTCCAATTAAAAAAGCCGACGGCTTGCAATAGTTCTGCTCTTCATAAGAAGAAGTTCCCTTTAAATGTGCCGCATAAAAAGTAACTCCCCTTTTTTGGAGTTCTTTGATATCCTTTTCTAATTCATCGGTATAGAGAAAGGGCATGCGGTAAACAGAACCCATGGTAGAACGTATCGTTTTCGGATTGAATACATCCACGGTAGACTTACTCATCAATATTCCCGTTACTCCGGCTCCTTCTGCCGTCCGAAACATGGTTCCTAGATTTCCCGGGTCCTGAATTCCCTCCGTAACCAGCAAAAGCGGAGTCTGCTTCTCTTTTCCGAGCAAATCTTCCATCTTATATTCCGGCATTTTTAATACAGATAAAATTCCCTGAGGTGTCATGGTGTCGGAAACGTGTTTGAATACATTATCTGCAAGTACTTCGTATTCTGTCCCTTTTAAGAGTTCTTTATTTTTCTGTAAAAAGCTCTCTGACACATAGACCGTTTCTATCCAGTCCTTCGGTGCCTCTAAAAACATCTTACTTCCTTCCACAACAAAGGCACGCGAAGTTCGACGTGCCTTTCCCTTTGTATTCAGTTGTATAATTCTTTTTATCTGTTGATTGTTCGTACTTGTAATCATTGTTCATCCTATCTTGACAGATTCTTACAGATTTCCCATTCGTACTCCGGGATTCCTTTTTGCATAGCCAGTGCTTCATCAATGTCGAAGTCCACAAATTCTCCGTGGCGGTATCCCACTACGCGATTTGTCTTTCCCTCTAACAGAAGGTCTACTGCCATTGCTCCCATCGTAGATGCATAGACACGGTCTTTACAGGTTGGGCTTCCGCCTCTTTGCATGTGTCCTAAAATCGTTGCTCTTGTTTCCACTCCTGTTGCTGCCTCGATTCTCTTCGCCATACTCGTGGAGTGTCCGATTCCCTCTGCATTGATAATGATATGATGTTTCTTACCACGTTTTCTGTTGTTGATAATGTTGTTAACAATGAGCTGCTCATCGTAATTATATTTTTCCGGTAGAAGAATATCCTCTGCTCCGTTTGCAATGCCGCACCAGAGAGCAATATATCCTGCTCCCCTTCCCATTACCTCGATGATGGAACATCTCTCATGAGAAGTAGAGGTATCACGCACCTTGTCGATAGCTTCCATTGCCGTATTGACTGCCGTATCAAATCCGATGGTATATTCCGTAGAAGCGATATCCAAATCAATCGTACCCGGAAGTCCGATAGTATTGATTCCATGTTCCGCTAATTTCTGTGCTCCTTTAAAGGAACCATCTCCACCGATGACTACTACCCCATCGATGCCGTGTTTTTTGCATATCTTTGCACCTTTTTCCTGCCCCTCCGGTG
>JBJELL010000119.1:0-3204 GCA_051879115.1 Lachnospiraceae bacterium | reverse complement strand
AAACCTCTATTCTTCTTTCGATTTTTTTCTGTTCTTCTTGCAAATTATCATAAACAGCACCCGAACCACTGATTTTAGAACGGAATTTTTTAATAACAGAATTAGAACCCATATCCTTTAGATGATTCATGGCTGCCCGATAAGCCGAAAGCCCTGTTAAAATATGTACCGATTCCTTAATATTTTCTTTTACACCGCCAATACTTACATCATTCCAGCGTTCTCCATCAAAGAGAAAATAATGAGACAGATTTACCGGAAACAGTTCGTTTATCAGATTTTCAATTTCATGCTCTTCTACCTCAATAAAACTATCACTATCTTCTAAATCGGTAATTCTCATAGACAGTTTCTTATGAAATTCCCTCGCCTGAAGCTTTGGAAATGCCCTTGTATAAATCATTTCTCTCGTAATGATATAACGTTTTTCCTCATCCACTGCTGCAATCTCAACTTTTACACTGGCACGGCTGTTTGCATCCATCAATTCTAAAATATCGTTATTTAAAAGCTGATAATCCGACTTTCCCTTAGTGGAATTTGTCATAATATTTCCGTATAATCCCCAGCGGAATGCCTGTGCAATAGTTGTCTTTCCTACCGTATTATCTCCAAGAACTACGGTAACATTCTTTTTCTCATCACAACTAAAATCAATGCGATTCACACCCTTATACCGCATGAAATTGTGCATGGTAATACTTTCAAATTTCATAAAAACCCCCTTCTGTTTATAGCTGTCTTGCGTATTCTACAATTACTTTTTGAATTTCTTCCGACATTTTCTGGTCCGTCTTTGCCTTGCTTCTTAAGTTCTTTCGCTCCATATGCAAAATTTCAAATGTTAAGGTTCTAAGAATATTTTCTTTTGTCTTTTCCATATGTATGTTGTCCTCCCTTTAAGAATTTTTTCCACCGGTACCGCATTTAATAGTATGATTTAGCAATGCTTTGAATTTATCATTTAAACTATGTTCAAAATTGCTGTATCTTTTTTCCAAAAATATATTTAACTCCGCTTCTCCAAGCTGAAAACCAACTTCTTTATTAGATATCTCATCCCAGGTTTCGATTCCTACCGACTTTAATGTATCCGTATCACAATATTCGATATATTCCTTTAAACTGCTGTTTGAAATTAGCTCATTTGCCTTTTTTGATACATACAAAAAATTCAACGGAGAATTATAAGGATTATTACCATCTTTCCTTTTATCTTCTTTTTTGTTCATGCTCTTATATTTTGCTCCCAGACTTCCAATCGGCATTACATGATGTTTTTCCAGTTTGATATCTGCATTAAGAGCTTCTAACTCCTCTGCCCTATATCCATCTTGATTAGGAACCTCTTTTAAAATATCTCTATAAGTATCTGACAGATAGTACTGACAGATGGTATTACTTATTACTTTTTCAGGATAAACCGATGGGTTTTTCATCAACAGGATATCTTTATCTGCAAACTTTTTATCTTTTAGAACACCTTCACAAAGGCTGATTACAAAATCCTTCTTCGGATTATCACTCTGTAACGTATTCACTTCCATCAGTACTTTTTGAAGATTCTGTATAAATGCACGATTTTGCTCTATCTTGAATTCTCCTGATAGAATGGCACTCCAATACCATGCTTCCATATAATTTAAAATCGTTTCATCCTGAAACCATTCTTTTTTTAAAAAAACTGTTCCAAGAATAGACCACATCAGATTATAATGAATCTCTCCCACCCTGCGGATTCCACAGCGAATCTGCAAAAAGGCACAAGCACGATCTAACCCCTTACATGCACTCTTGATATATGAATTGATTTTAGAAGAATCAATATTTAACAGATACTCTTTTTTTACAATTTTGGGATTAGCTTCTTTTATTAACTTCTGGCTTTCTAAATCCAGTTCTCCTTCCTGTGAAAAGTAGTTAATAATCCCTAATAGATTCATCAAAGCTTTTATATATCCGGAAGCCAATTCTTGGTTTTTCTCATTCCAACATCCAAGACGGTTAGAAGCAGAATATTCTATATGCTTGTCTTCAATATTATTTTTATAGCTATTTTTTTGATTTGTTCCGCATTTCTGAATAAAGACCTCATAATCTTTTCTGGAATCTTCCTCTATATAATTCACAATCTGCGTCATCAGATTTCCCTCTTTTTTTTCATCTGTATCTTTAGAGGACTTTGCCAAAATCAAGTCAAATACACTTAACGATTTTCCACCAAGATTTAGATTTTCATAAATATCTACCGCTCTGTCCTTATCATTTGCCTCTACCTTAATCTCATATAATTTGATGTCTTTAATACAATTTCTAAGATATTCTAAAAATCTCTGTACCCATTTAGATTTGCTCTCCAATAACAATTTTTCTAAGTATTCTCTTAAATTTGATATTTCTCTTTTTTCTAAAAAATTTATAATTTCCTGTTTTCCATTTTCTTTTAATTCCATCTTATCAAGCCACTCTTTTTTTCGTTCCAAAGAATTTTTATCATTCTGAAACCATCTTATAAGAGAACTCTTATATTCTTCACCTATCTTATCGATGACCTCCTCTAATATGGTATATTCATCTGAACATTCCACCGAACCATCTTCTTTTTCTTTACTCTCATTCGCCTCTAGAAGATAATAAAGCGGAATTAAATAAGAATTTCCTTTTTCACTGTTAGAAATATCCCTGCAATAATTACATAAATCTGTAGTATCCATATTTTTTACATTTTTATATAAAAAGTCTTTTTTATCTTCCACAAAGGAAATCTGAGAACGGACATCCTCAGAAGATACCTTCGGATAATTACCACTTTCCAAAGAAACAGGAAATTTCAGTCTGCTTCCACCAAAAATATCCTCTACTCCATCTTCCATAACACTCGATAGACTTGGCAGATTCAAAAAATAACGTCGGTTCAAGGTAGGAGAAACCAAATCCTCTTTTTCCTGTAATTTTGTTGAAAAAAACGCAATCAAAGTTGTAATCCTCTGCTGCCCATCCAACAATGCCCTAACTGTCTTATCTCCTTCTAAAGAAATGATATTTCTCTCATTTCTTCCTATTTTTTTATAACCATAATCTTCTGCTCCTACGTCTAAAAACAAAACCGTACCTATTGGTAATTTTGTAAGTACAGACGCAATCAATGCCTTTTGCTTATTTTTATCCCTCCATGCAAATCCTCTCTGAAAATCCGGTAATACA
>JBJELL010000118.1:0-3217 GCA_051879115.1 Lachnospiraceae bacterium | reverse complement strand
AAGATGGAAGAAGTAATTGCACAGGAGGCAGTTGTAAAAAGCCGAGAATCGGAAGAACGGATGAAAGAAGAACTTCAGCATAACGAGATTATGACACACGTAGTATCTATGCTTGAGAGTGAAAAACCTTTTGCAGAGATTGCCTCGGATATTATAGAAAAAGTATGTGAATTTTTAGATATCAGTGCGGCGAGTATCTTTCAGATTGATAGAGAAAAGGAATATATCAATATGATTTGCCACTATGGATTTAATGACCAGAATATGTTAAAGATGATGCGTCATATGCCATTAGAAGAGGTTCCGTGGGCGAATGGAAAACCATATCTGATTTCTTCTGATACCTATATGCCGGACAAGTTTCTCAAATATTTTCAAACCTATAAGAGAAAAGCAGGGATTTTTCTACCAATCGTTGTGAATGGAAAAGTCAGTATGTATCTGACGTTTGTAGAAGAACGTTTTGAAAAATTCTGGACTCAGGATGAGATTAAGTTTACGATTGATGTGAAAAATATTATACAGAGTATTCTGTCAAAGAGGATTGCTAAGAATTCCCTTGCAAGCTCTTATGCATCTTTAGAGGCGATTTTGGAAAATATGGGATGCGGAGTGTTTGTGGCGGATTTGAATGAGGAGAGAATTCTCTATGCGAATAATCAGTTTAAAGAAATGTTTAAAGGATATCTGAGCAGACATTCCTTAGAGGATTTGGTTCGCAGATATAAGACTGATGAGAGGATGCAGCAGTCAGAGCTGTATATAGAGGAATTCAATAAGTGGTATGAGATGCAGTTAACCAGCATCAACTGGGTAGACGGAAAGAGTGTGAACCTTTGTACAGCCTACGATGTAACCGATAAGAAGCTGTATCAAAAGAAGATTGAGCGGCAGGCAAACAATGACTTTTTAACAGGTCTGTATAATCGTATGCGTTTTGAAGCGGATTTAAAAGTCTATATCCGTGAGGTAAAGGAGAAGGGCGGAAAAGGTGCCCTGCTCTACATTGATTTAGATGATTTTAAACATATCAATGACGGCTTGGGACACCAGTACGGAGATATTCTTTTAAAAGCCATATCTAACAGCCTTCGCCGAATCAGAGGAATTGAGGACAGTTGTTACCGTATGGGTGGAGATGAGTTCATCATAATTGTTTCCTCAGAGTATTATCAGGAAATGGATAGAATCTTAGAAGAGATTTCTACGATTTTCAGTAAACCGTGGTTTTTACACAGGGCAGATTATTACTGTACCATGAGTATGGGAGTTGTCCGTTTTCCGGAGCATGGTGATACGGTTACGGATTTGATTAAGAAAGCAGACATTGCACTTTATGAAGCAAAGAAGAGTGGCAAGAACCGGATTTCTTATTATAATGAAGATGTAGAAAGTACTTCTTTCCGTCGCTTGGATATGGAAAGAAATATGCGTGATGCAACGGCAAATGACTGTGAAGAATTTACCGTATATTATCAGCCTGTTATTGATATTACAAATGGCGAGGAGAAATGTCATGGCGTGGAGGCTTTAGTACGTTGGAATTCCCCGAAAATGGGAATGGTAGGACCGGGAGAGTTCATTCCTTTGGCAGAGTATTTAGGACTGATTAATCCGATTGGCGAATTTGTATTGAAAAAAGCATGTGAAAAATGCAAGTACTGGAACGATATGGGACATCCTGAATACCATGTCAATGTAAATCTATCCGTTGTACAGCTTTTACAGAACGATATGGCAGACAGGATAAAGGAGATTCTGGATGAAACCGGAATGAGACCGGAGAATCTCACTTTAGAAGTAACAGAGAGCCTTGCTATTAACGACATGGGAAGAATGAAAAAGATTTTAGGACAGATAAAGGAATTGGGTGCACAGATTGCATTAGATGACTTTGGAACCGGGTATTCTTCCTTAAGCCATATTAGGGAACTTCCGATAGATGTGATTAAGATTGACAGGTGTTTTGTCATCGACATTGATAAGGATGAATATGCGGAGGCATTTGTTAAGATGGTTGCAGAGCTTGCAGATACCATCGAGGTAAAAGTCTGTGTGGAGGGAGTAGAAGAAGAGAGTCAGCTTGAAAAGTTAAGACAGATGAAAAAGATACATTACATTCAGGGGTACTATTATGACAGACCTTTGAAAGAAGAGGATTTCGAGGCGAAGTATCTTTAAGAGAAAAATGGGACATATTACATCTTAGATGTAATATGTCCTACATTTTTTATCAGAATGGAAATACTTCCGTCTTCATTGGTAATGAATTCGATACTGTCACCATCCCGGTACTGTTCCATTGGAATCTTAATTTCAACACCGGTATCTGTAGAAAGATACTGTTTCTCATATTTTTTTAACGTGGCAGTATTCTGCGGTGTAATCTCTGCCTCTGTGAGATTATACTTTTCTAATTTTTCGTGTACTTCTTCTTTGAACTCCGGTTTTTCGGCAAATACCTTGTCTAAGACATTGGGGATGGAAAGAGAACCTTCCTCTTCTAACTCTGTATAGATGATATTTTTCGTATTCATGGATACTTCGTACTGTTCGTCTTCGTCATAGTATTTTTTCTGCACATTGTCAATCGCCTTTGTTACAATGGACAGCTTGGATTTGGAACTGAGAGAACTAGAACACTGCAAAAAGAGATTGGAAAAGTAGTTGGTTTTGATCCCGTTGACATCGTATTTCTTTTCAATCAGTTCAATACGATAGTCCTCTAAACAGATAATAGCCGCTTCTGTTAATTTCTGTCCCTCTGTTGGAAGGATGGCTTTGAACTTGATAATATCATTGGTATTTCCAAAAGCATCTGAATCCGTGTGATGGGTATAAGAAGTCTTATAGTTCATTTTTAAGAGTGCGAGATATGGAATCTCGTTTGCATGAAAACGGCAGAGGATAAAATCTGCCTGGGGAATCTCAATATTTTGATTCATAATGGTAAAAAGATGCTCGGAAATTCTCTGACTGATTTCAATAAAATTTCCATCTTCTAAGAGCTGAAGCTGTTCGTATACGAAAGAATCCTCTACGAACTTACAATGTTTTAAATCATCTCCAGAGGCTATCTTTGAGATATGGGATTTTAAAAAATCTCCAAAATCGGAACCGTATTCTAATTCCGTATCGGAGAGGACGGGCATGCCCACCGTCGAGTCTAAAATATGTACAATTACATTTTTTAAATAAATATCTTCCTGTTTTATCA
>JBJELL010000117.1:0-3227 GCA_051879115.1 Lachnospiraceae bacterium | reverse complement strand
TTTCAATAATATAGTCATCCGTCGCTTTTATTACCTCCGGATTTTCATTCTCTGTACCACTGAATAAAACATTATAGAACTGCTGCCTGAGCTTGTCTGCATTACTCGCAGAAGAACGTAAAACCTCTGCATCGGGGCTTAACACCAGAATGGCTATATTCCCATTAGCACAGATTTTTTCAAATGTGATATCAAAGTCTTCGCTTTCAAAGGTTCCGTCCTCAACGGCGTGATCAATCGTATAAAATCCTTTCAACAGCGCTTTTTGCTTATTTACAATGTAAAATGATTCCAAAAAAGTATTATTCAAAAACCAGCACAGGATTACTGTGCCGGTTACAAGTCCAATCATTGCATATGCTATGTTCTTTGTTATGGAATATTTTTTCTTCATGAATACTCCTTATTTTTCAAATTTGTAACCCATGCCCCAGATAGTCTTGATGTACTCGCCCTTATCTCCAAGCTTGTTCCGCAGTTTTTTTACATGGGTATCAATCGTTCTTGCGTCTCCGAAATAATCGTAATTCCATACGTTGTTGAGAATCTTCTCCCTTGAGAGAGCAATTCCTACATTTTCCACAAAATAGGTCAGAAGTTCAAATTCCTTATAACTAAGTTCTATCGGTTTTCCTTCTACGGTAACCTGATGCGCGGATTTATCCACAACAATTCCTTCAAATTCAATGATTTCTTCCGGATTGTATTTATTCGCTCTTCTGAGAATTGCCTCTACTCTTGCTACTAAAATCTTTGGACTGAAAGGTTTAGAAATATATTCATCTACCCCCAGTTCAAATCCCAAGAGTTCGTCACTCTCTGCTCCTTTTGCCGTCAGCATGATAATCGGCACCTTGGAGTTCTCACGAATCTCCCGGCAGACATCCCATCCGTTGATTTTTGGCATCATCACATCCAATATTACAAGTGCAATATCTTTTTGTGCATAGAACACATCCAATGCCTCTTCCCCGTCTACCGCCTCTAAGACCTCAAAATCCTTTTTCACCAAAAAATCCTTTACCAGCTTGCGCATACGGCTCTCGTCATCTACTACTAATATTTTCAGATGCTCCATGATAATGCCTCCTGTCTTGTTTCTGTCCGTGACCGTTCATCACTGTTTTTATTATAAAAAAGAAATATGTAAAAACTGTGAAGGCTACTGTTCGTTTTCCTGTTTTTCAAGTGCCTGTTCCCGTTCTTCAAGTTCTTGTTCCCAGGCAGAATACTTATCAATCAGCTTATTCTCATAATTCAAAATATTAATATTATCCGATGTTGCCGCTAAAACCATCATCGTTGCCACCGATATGGCAAGAATCAGCGTGGTTATCATAAAGAAATGGCAGCGCGTCTTATAATTCGTATTTTTTTCTTTTCGTTTTTCCTTCTTTTCTTCCGGCTTCTTTTCCCGGCGTTCTTTTTTTACCCGCTTTGGTTCTTTGGATATTTCTTTATACTTGACCGGAATATCCGCCACATTCTCATTTTTTATGGCCGGAATCATCAAAAGATAATCTCTCAGTTCTTTTAAAAAACAATAACCTATGGGTGTCTCAAACAAATCCTGCTGAATCAGATTCTGATAGACGGTAAATACAATCTCCGGATTCTCTAAATCGGTCTTTTGCCGGATGAACCGCACTCCCTCTAATTCACGTTTTGCTAACTCTGCTTCTTCCTCTGTCTGGAATAAAAATCCGCCTACTTCGTAGTTTTCCCTTAACTGCTCCATCACATTCTCCTTTGTATGCAAGAATCTGCTTTATTTTAGTATAAAAAATAGCGTTGTGAAATGCAAGTTTTTCCTTTATAATATTTGGATAGGAGGTTTTTTATTATGATGTTTGATGATTTTGTCGACAATACAGACCGATATGAGGAATTCATTGCCGAGCTTTTAGAAGCGAACAAAGAAGGAACTTTTGACAATGTATTTAATCAGGCTTATGGAATGGGGACTTTTACCATTGATGAACTGATTGATATCTATACTATGGTGGACAGTGACTGTGTCCGCAACTTCCGTGCACATGATACTTCAGATGAGTCCGTTGCCTTAGAAGCTCTGCGTCTGGAATTGTTACGTTCACTGTCGGAAGCAAACACTTCTTCTATTGCCTTTGAGCTTGCATCCTGCTTTTTTGACCATTTTTCAAAAGACGCAGAGGATATGGATAAGGGCGAATACATAGAAGAGAGTCTGACCCGTATTTTTAAGTGTATTGCTTCTACAGGCTCATGGTCTGAATTTTTTGCCGGAATTGAACCGGTATTTCATATTGACTATTCTTGTTTTTCTGACAGGATTCACTTTGACTGTTCAAGACTTGCCGGAATTACCTGCAATCCGGAACGTGGAAAGATGCTGATTGAGAAAGAGGAATGTCATCCGAGTTTTAAGAAGGCTTTTTTGGAGAGGGATTTGTAGAATAGAGCAGCAGCACTTTATTTCTAGTGCCGCTGCTTTATTTTATATCCATCCATTTTTATTTATCACTACTACCACATTCTTTCTTTAGCGTATATCCTCCAATTACCGCAAAGCACAGGATTTCAAGCCAAAATCCAATCTTCCTTCCAATCTCAACATTTAATAAACCGTCTGCAGTCTGTGTGTCCACATTGCCTCCAGATGCTGATGCAATAATTGATAAAATAATTCCTGCTATGGATCCAATTAAATAAATAGCTTTTTTCTTCGATTGAAGGTTAGGGATAAACTCAATGAAAATAAAGGCACATGATAACAAGAGTACCAGTATCATAGAAAATGACCCCTCCTTGATGAAGTCAAAGCCGGACGCTGTAGAACCAGCAGAAGCACCATACCCTAGAATATTCACATTTGCTTCTGCCTCTACCCACGGCAACGCTAGAAAGATAATGTTAGCAACCGCCATAATAACTCTTGGATTCTTTTTTACTCTTTCTGTAATCTGATTCATTTCTTCTCTCCTTTTTATTCGTAAACTTATATATTTTATTACAAGGTTAACTATATCAATGTAAGAAGACAGATGAGTGTCCTGATAAAAATTTTTATTAAAAAAGAATCAGATTTTAGGTCTGATTCTTTTTCTCACTGGCATCAACTCTTTATTCGATGATTATATTTCCAAACTTGTCTCTACTTCCATTTGTATCATAAAAAAGACCAGACTGCTAGGTCAATGTCATTAAGTTAACATTGTAGATTGGGCAGCCTAATAGAGATCAGGCAG
>JBJELL010000116.1:0-3233 GCA_051879115.1 Lachnospiraceae bacterium | reverse complement strand
CAAAGTTCCAATTATTGCTGCAAGAATTGATGCGATATACACAGAATTCCAAATCTGTCCTAAAGCTGCCGCATCTGCTCCTAATTCAGCAAGCCATCCATTTGCACCCTCAGCAGCAACCTGATTCGGGTTAACAAATACGATATACGCCATTGCAAAGAATGTGGTTAAACCACCGATAATCTCTGCTCTTACTGTTGAATTTCTCTCGGAAATTCCAAAAAACTTGTCCATCTTTTCTGTCTCCTATTTAATTTTATTTTCCTTCATAACATATTACAGAGGCAACGTCATAATCTTTCAGACGTTCTCTTCCATTCAGCCCCGCTAATTCCATTAAGAAAATCACTTTTACGACTTCACCGCCTAACTCTTCTACGAGCTTTGCAGCCGCCTCCATCGTACCGCCGGTTGCAATCAGGTCATCCACAAGCACAACCTTCTGTCCCGGTTTGATAGCATCCTTATGAATCTCAATGGTAGCCGTTCCGTATTCTAAATCATATTCTTTTTCAATAGTCTCGCAAGGAAGTTTTCCCTTTTTGCGGACTAATACGAAAGGCTTATGGAGATTATATGCAATCGGCATTCCGAAGATAAATCCCCTAGACTCTGCGCCTACAATGACATCACATTCTACGTCTGCAATTAATTTCTGCATCTCGTCAATCGCCATATGTAACCCGTCTGCGTCCTGAAGTACACTGGTTACATCCCGAAAGATAATTCCAGGCTCCGGAAAATCCGGAATACTTCTTACATAGTCTTCCATTTTTTTCATGGTTATCTCTCACTCCTTTTCCCTATTTTCTTTGGTACAGTTACCTTAAAAATAAAATACAGAGTAAATATTATCATTATTTCTGAAAAAAAGCAAATCATACTGTAATTATATCCATTGACAATACTTTCTAAAAAAACTAGAATAAAAAAATAATATCAAAGGAGGAATACACATGCAGATGAATCAAACCCCTTCCGCAGAGCGTGTCCACATCGGTTTTTTCGGACGCAGAAATGCGGGCAAATCCAGTGTACTAAATGCCGTTACAAGTCAAAATCTCGCCGTTGTCTCCGATGTCAAAGGCACCACCACCGATCCGGTGCAAAAAGCTATGGAGCTTCTTCCTCTCGGTCCTGTCGTAGTGATTGACACCCCGGGAATTGATGATGAAGGAGATTTAGGTGCTCTGCGTGTTAAAAAAAGTTATCAGGTTTTAAATAAGGTAGATGCTGCTGTTCTTATCGTAGACGGAACCATAGGACTGTGCCCGGAAGACCTTGCTTTTATTGAACATATTCAAAAAAAGCAGATTCCTTATGCCGTTGCTTTTAATAAATCTGATTTACCAATGGCTTCCTCCCTTTCTAAAGATACCGCTTATCTGAAAGAACGAAACATTCCCGTATTAACAGTCAGTGCGGATAAGAATACAGGAATTACAGAATTAAAAGAAACCATTGCTTCTCTTGCTAAGACAGAAGAATCCAAATTAAAAATTGTAGCTGATCTTATCAGTCCTTCTGACTTCGTTGTCCTCGTCGTTCCCATTGACACCGCTGCTCCAAAAGGACGTCTGATTTTACCGCAACAGCAGACTATCCGCGATATCTTAGAAGCCGATGCAACTGCCATTGTGGTAAAGGAATATGAATTAAAAAATACTCTAGAACACCTTGGCAAAAAACCGCGTCTTGTCATCACTGACAGTCAGGTCTTTGCGAAAGTGTCTGCCGATACCCCAAAGGATATCCCACTTACCTCTTTTTCCATTTTATTTGCCAGATACAAGGGCAGTCTCACAACCGTGGTTGAAGGTGTCACAGCACTTAATTCCATTAAGGATGGCGATAAGATTCTCATATCAGAGGGCTGTTCCCACCACCGCCAATGCGATGATATTGGAAGTGTAAAACTGCCGCGTTGGATTCGCCAGTATACCGATGCAGAACCGGAATTCGTCTTTTCTTCCGGTACCGAATTTCCGGAAGATTTATCGGCTTACAAAATGATTATCCACTGTGGAGGCTGTATGTTAAATGAGCGTGAAATGAAATACCGGCTTGCCTGTGCAAAGGAGCAGAATATTCCGATTACAAACTATGGTATTGCCATTGCCTACATGCAGGGAATTCTAAAGAGAAGCTTAGAACCTTTCCCGGCCATTTCTATGCTACTGGAGGATTAAAATCATGCGTACAGAACGAGATATGCTTGGAGAACGAACTCTAGGGGATGATACTCTGTATGGTTTACAGACCCTTCGTGCTTTTGAGAATTTTGGAACGACCTTTCCTAGAACAAATCTCTCCCTGATTTATGCTATGGTACAGGTAAAAAAAGCTGCCGCAATGTCCTATCAGCAGATTGCGGCAAAAGAGGAAACGCTTCAAAAAGAGTCTCCTCTCTGGTCCGCTGTTATTTCCGCCTGCGATAGAATTCTATCAGGAGATGCCGATGAGGCTTTTATTACCTCTGCTCTTCAGGGTGGGGCAGGAACCTCTACAAATATGAACGTGAATGAGGTCATTGCAAACCTCGCTCTTTCTATTTTAGAAAAACCCTGTGGTTCTTATGATATCATCCATCCTTTAGACGATGTAAACCGCGGACAATCCACCAATGATGTCTATCCTACCGCTCTTCGGATTGCTTCCATCCAGAAGTTAAGACGGCTTAGTGATGCCTGTGCCGCCCTTCAGGAATCTCTTCAAAAAAAAGAGCTGGAATTTGAACACGTCAAAAAATTAGGGCGTACTGAAATGATGGATGCCATGGAGATTACACTTGGAGCAGAATTCGGTGCCTTTGCTCAGGGTATCGCCAGAGACCGCTGGAGGCTCTATAAGATGGAAGAACGGCTGCGCCAGATTAACCTCGGCGGTACTGCAGTCGGCTCCGGTGCACACGCACAGAAAAAGTATCGCTATCTCGTATTGGAGAATCTGCGTTCTTTAACAGACATCGGACTTGCCGCTGCCGAATATCCTATGGATATTACCCAGAATCAGGACGTATTCGTAGAAGTCTCAGGACTCTTAAAATCCCTTGCCGTCAATCTCATGAAGATTGCATCTGACCTTCGTCTGATGGCTTCCGGTCCTTCCGGGGGACTCCATGAAATTACCCTGCCTGCCTTACAACGTGGCAGTACAATTATGCCGGGAAAGGTCAATCCGGTTATCCCTGAGATGATAACTCAGACTGCAATCCGGGTCATTGCCAACGATAC
>JBJELL010000115.1:0-3248 GCA_051879115.1 Lachnospiraceae bacterium | reverse complement strand
CGCGGCGGAGGTTGTGAAGTTTGACGCAAGGGGCGCGTTTCTGGCCGAGGAAACCAACCGCGCCATGTCCGAGCGCCTGGCCGACGGCGTGCCAACGGTGGTTCCCGGCTTCTATGGAAGCCGACAGTCCTGCAGGTCCTGCTCCAACTACCAGAATGTCTTTTGTAATCATGCACCCTCATCTCCTTTTCCAAGACCATATTGTGTCTCAACGGTCATTCCTGCTCTCACCGGTGTAATGCAGGTTCTTACATTAGGCTGTCCATCTACAATCATTGCACAATCCGTACACTGACCAATTCCACAATACAGACCTCTTGCTTCTTTTCTTTTTACCGTATAACGGTTTACTTTGATGCCATTTGCCAAAAGTGCCGCTAAGACCGGCTCTCCTTCATATGCTGTAATCCTTTTTCCATCAACGGAAATCTCTACGACTTTTCCCTTTGGCTTCGTGTCTAAGATGACATGCTCATCCACACGCAAACACATACTGATTCCCCCTCTAATCCTTCTTCTTTACCGCGGTAAATTCCATCTCTACGCAGTAAGCGCCTGCAAGCCCCGCACATTTTGTACAGCACCTCACCGGATAACCATCGGTAAAATATTCTCTGTATACTTCGTTCATTTCCGGTATCAAGGCGGTGTCTGTTACGTAAATCGTAACCTTAGCTACATGGTTCATATCGGAACCGGCAGCTTCTAATACCATCTTCGCCTTTTCCATGATTCTCCTTGTCTCAGCTTTGATTCCTCCGGGTACTAACTTTCCCTCTGCATCTGTGCCAATCTGGTTTGTAAAGATAAAATCTCCTGCCGTGACACCTAAGGCATAGGGACCGTGTCTTTCTCCTAATTCTTCTACTATAATTTGATTTTTCATGGTCTTACCTCTCTATTCCAGTTTGTTTAAAAATGCGCCGATTCTTTTATTATTTGAATTGCAAAGCTCATCATAGGTTCCCGACATCAGAATATCGCCTCCCTCTAAGAAAAGAATCTGGTCACTGACCTCTCTTGCAAAGGACATTTTATGGGTAACAATCGCTATCGTATAGTCTTCTTCGGATAGTTCTTTTATCAGATTCAAAACCTCGACTTCCAGCTCCGGATCTAATGCAGATGTAGGTTCATCGAATAAGAGGATTTCCGGCTGCATCGCTAAAGCTCTTGCTATTGCTATTCTCTGCTGCTGCCCGCCGGAGAGCTGTGTGGGATAACTCTCGCTTTTTTCCAACAAACCAACTTTTTTCAATAATTCTCTCGCTTCTTCTCTTACCTCATTTTTATTTCGTTTTAACACGTGCACCGGTGCTTCCATAATATTTTCTAACACTGTCTTATGGGGAAACAGATTGAACTGTTGAAATACCATTCCTGTTTTTTTCCGCATCTGTATCATGTCGCTTTTTTTCACTTTGTCTTCGTCAAAATCCAGATGAATTCCGTCGAATTCAATGCTTCCTCCCGTAGGGATTTCCAAGAGGTTCATGCATCTTAGTAAGGTGGATTTACCGGAACCGGAGGGACCTATAATCGTTGTTGTTTTCTTATTTTCCAGTTCCAGGCTGACACCGTTTAATACCACCAGTTCACCATATACTTTTTTTAAATTCGTTATCTTTAACATAGGCACTCCTTTCCTAGGCTACTCTCAATTTCTTCTCAATCATCTTCTGAACCCAGTCTAAGAAGGTGCAAAGAATCAGGTAGAAGACTGCAACCAGAGAATACAGCCACAATGGCTCAAAAGAGGTTGCCACCGCTGTCTGTGTTACCATCAGCATTTCCGGCAGGGTAATCGTAGATGCCAGGGAAGTATCTTTTACTAACATAATAAAGTTATTGAACAAAGACGGAATTGCCACCTTCATTGCCTGTGGAAAAATAATCCGTCGAAGCATTAATCCATAGCTCATTCCAAGTGCTGTGGATGCCTCCCACTGTCCTTTCGGAATAGAAAGGATTGCCGCACGAATGGTTTCTGCCGAATAAGCGCCTACGTTTAAGGAAAATACGATGACCGATGCAACAAAAGCATCCAGCACCAGTCCTGCCTTCGGCAGTCCGAAGTACACGATGAAGAGCTGAACCATCAACGGTGTACCACGGAATAACTTGATATATGCCGAAGTAATCTGTGTTAAAACTTTGATTTTACTAATTTGAATAATTGCAACCACAAAAGCGATGATAAATGCAAAGAGGAAAGATATAATAGTCATTGGTATCGTATATTTTATGGCTGCTGCTACAATCAGGCGGGAAGTCCCCGTCAGTAATTCTACAATTCTACTTTCCATGCATTTTCTCCTAACCTTTTATTTTTAAATTTCCTATTTTACAGAAATATCCATTCCTACGAATTCTTCTGCAAGTTCCTCAATGACGCCTTCTTCTTCTAATTCAACTAAAGCATCGTTGACTTTTTTCTGGAAATCCTCGGAACCTTTTTTCATCATGAAACCAATGTATGTAGGAGAGGATTCATCAATGGCAACTACCTCTAATCCACATTCCGGATGTTCATTGATGTAAGTCTGTAAGGTAACATTGTCATCAATCGTTGCATCACACCGTCCTGCTTCTACCATAGCTACTTCATTCGTCATCTGACCTTCGCTGCTGACAGTGGTTGCACCATGTTCCTCTGCTATCGGTGCGAATACGGTGGTCAGATTACAGCAGACGGTTCTTCCTTCTAAATCTTCAAAGGACTTAATATCAGAACCCTTTTTTACAGCTAGTGCCGGATAGATTGCACAATATGGGTCTGAAAAATCAACGGCTTCTTTCCGCTCCTCTGTAATACCAACCTGACAGGCTACAATATCAAGACGGTCTGACTGAACACCTGCAATCAGAGAATCCCATTTTGTCTGAACATATTCCACTTCATAGCCTAATTTCTCTGCCAGCTTTTTCGTCAATTCAATATCAAATCCTGTGATATTATCATTTTCATCAAAATAAGAATAAGGTGAATACGTTCCACTAGAACCTAAGATGATTTTTCCGGATTCTTCTACTCTTGCTAAAACCTCGTCTGTCTCTCCTTTCGCATCATCGCTTTTTGTTTCTTCGGTGCTCTCTGCTTCTTTTTTATCAGAAGTACTTGTTTCACCGCTGCTTGTGCATCCTGCAAATACACAAGCACTGACAAGTAATACTGCAAGTAACATGCTCACTATTTTTTTCATAATAAATTCCTCCCTTCAGTAAGTTGGTTAAAAATTAAAAAGTAA
>JBJELL010000114.1:0-3252 GCA_051879115.1 Lachnospiraceae bacterium | reverse complement strand
TACCTTCTTCCCCTTAGAATCAGTAACGCAGACTCCAAAATGCGGTGTCACTCTGGTTCCCCCATTAATGATGGAAGATACCGTAGTGGCAAGCTGTATCGGCGTAATCTGAAACGACTGTCCAAAGGCAATGGTTGCCAATTCCACCTGACCGATATTTTTCGGATTGTGCATAATGGTTGCCGCCTCCCCGGGCAGGTCTACATTGGTCTTTTGCAGCAATCCAAACTTTTTAAAATAGGAATAGTATTTCTCACTTCCAAGACGAAGTCCTAATTCGATAAAAACCGGGTTGCAGGAATTCATAAGTCCCTGAGCAAAATCCTGAGTTCCATGTCCTCCCACTTTTGAACACCTGATTTTTCTATCCTCTACAATCTTATATCCGGGACAGTTGAACTGGTCTTTTTCCGTAACAACACCTTCTTCAAATGCCGCAGCACTTGTAATAATCTTAAATGTAGAACCCGGCTCATAGGTATCGTTAATACAGCCATTACGCCACATCAGATTCAGCTTATCCTGATTCGTCTCAGCCTTTCCATCTATGGTAAAGGGCTCATTTAAGTTAAATTCCGGCACATTGACCATAGCCAGTATTTCTCCGTTTTGCGGATTCATCATCAGCACCGAGACACTCTCTGCCTCATGTTCCTCCAATGCCTTTTTGGCTGCCTGTTCTACATATTTTTGAATATTATAATCCAGGCTGATGTGCAAATCATCCCCATCTACGGGTTCCATCCGCCTTTCTCCGGCATTTTCAATCTCCACGCCTCTGGCATCTGTCAAGGTCAGTATCTTACCATTCTCTCCCTGTAGATATTTGTCATATTTTACCTCTAAACCGATAATTCCCTGATTGTCGCCTCCGGTAAATCCCAGAACTTTAGAAGCAAGGGAATCATAAGGATAGTACCTCTTATAATCTTCATCAATCTTGACTCCTGAAAGTCCATAAGCACGGATGGCATCCCCTACTTCTTTGGATACATTCGTCTTGATTCTTTCAATGGATGAGACTTTTTCCACTCTCTTTTTTACCTCTGCCTCGTCCATCTCCAATTCTTTTGCCAGCACGGAAATTACCTTTTCCGGTTCTTCTATCTGACTATGGATAACAGAAATGGTACAGACTGTCTTATTCTCTGCTAAGACCACTCCGTTTCTGTCTAAAATCTTTCCCCTTGCCGCTTTGATATCCCTTTCTCTTTCGTGCAAGTCTTCTGCTTTCTGTCCATAATATTCCGAACAAAAAACCATTAAATACACCAGTCTTCCCACTAAAAACGCCATCACAAGAATGACCACCGACATAAAGACTAATATCTTTTTCCGATATGCTGTTTTATTCCGATACATAGGTATAACCCCATAAAAGAAGTTAGTATAATCTATTACAACTTTTATGAGGTTATGTGACTTTTCGGATATTCTCCCGCATTTACGTTGGATTTCCCAGTATATCGTAGTTCACAACACTTTCCGGATCATATTCTTCATCCGGATAGATATTCAGATACGGAAGTATCTCTTTTAAAATTTCTCTTGTCACATTCTGTGCATAAGAGCTGTGTGCCTGATCCTCCACATTCGGCTCATCAATAACAACATAGATAACAACCTGTGGATTTTCCTGTGGGGCATAACCGATAAAAGAAACCAGATATTTTCCTCTTGCACGCTGTGTCTTTTTCACACCGTCTTCTTCAATCGTCTCATATTTTTCCGCCGTTCCGGTCTTTCCACCCATAGAATACCCCGGTACTTTCGCGGTTTTTCCGGTTCCCTCCGATACGGTTTTATATAGATACTCTTTTACCTGATTGCTGGTATCTTCTGAAATCGTCTGCTTTAATAAAGTCCCCTTTATATCTTCTATCAGATTTCCATTCTGATCTGTGATTTTCTTCACCATATGAGGCTGATAATAGTTCCCTCCATTTACCAACGAAGAGAAGGCACTTGCTACCTGTATCATATTCACATTGAAGTTCTGTCCAAAAGAATTCGTTGCTAAAGAAGCATCGTCCATTGTCTCTAAGGTATACATCAAAGAGTCCGTTCTCGCCTCTCCCGGAAGGTCTATATTCGTCTTTTGTCCAAAACCGAAAATCTTCTGATAATTCAACAGATTTTCTTTTTGAATGGAGAATGCCATCTGCATCAGGGCATCGTTACAGGATTCCATAATTGCCTGTTCCACGGTAAGCTGTCCATGTCCATTTCGGTTGACACAATGAATCTGATGACCTCCTACCGATTCCACACCATCGCAGATATAGGTCTCATTTCCTGTAAGAGTTCCGGTCTCTAAGCCGGTTGCCACAGTAAAGGGTTTTATTGTAGACCCCGGTTCATAGGTATGAGTAATACAGAAGTTCTCCCAAATTCTGTTGAGTGCGTCTAACTGCTCTTCTTCACTCATTGCATCAATTTCTTCCTCTGTGTAATAACCACTTAAATCCCTTGGGTTATTTAGGTCAAAATTCGGATAGTCTGCCATTGCCAATACTTCTCCGTTATTCGGATTCATCACAATGACACCCATGTTCTTACATCCATCTCCTTCTTCGGCATTGTTTGTTAACGCCTCGTTGAATTCCTTCATTTTTTCTTCCACAACAGACTGAATGTTGACATCCAATGTGGTTACAAGGGTCTGTCCGTTGACCGCTTCTTTAATGGTCTTTTCAAAATTATTATCGGCATTTAAGTAGCCATATTCTCTTCCGTTAATGCCGTTTAGAGTCTCGTTATAGTAATCTTCCAATCCACCGATACCCACATTTCCTGATGTGGTATATCCGATAGCAGAAGCTGCTAAGGAACCGTAGGGATAGTTGCGAATATACTCTTTTTCTAACCATATACCTTTGATATATGGGTTATTTTGGGTATCATTCTGCATCTCTACAAAATCCTGCACTTCATCATAAGGAAGTTTTTTTAAAAGTTTATTATACTGGCTTTTTGGTTTCTCTTCCACTAATGCATAAAGCTCGTCCTCTTTTAAATCTTTAAAACAGGAGGTAAGAGCCTCTATGGTAGGTTTGATATATTCCTCTTTGCTAGTCAGTACACTGCAGTCGAGAATCACATTATAGACATCGGTACTGGTGGCTAATACGCTTCCCTTGGTATCTACAATATCTCCTCTCTGGTATGGCAGTATCGTACTGTCATATTCCTGCTGTGATAAAACGATTTTTTCGTACTTCTCACCGCTTTTTACTTCAATGTACATAATTC
>JBJELL010000113.1:0-3269 GCA_051879115.1 Lachnospiraceae bacterium | reverse complement strand
AAAAGCAAAAAGAATAAGTGTCCGGGTGCGGTTCTAAGAACCGCACCCTTTTTCGCCTTAGGCGGAGAATTCTGCTTTGCAGGATTCTTTCTTGTATGGGAAATACTATATTTTAGGACAAAATCATACTTTTGAAGGGTAGAATCAAAGCGATATATCTGATATGATATTATCAGATGAAATCGGAAAGATGCAAAAGATGAAGGGAGTGTTAATATTTATGAAAAGAAGGGGTGCAACAGGATTGGCACTGCTGCTGATATTGCTGTTAGGCATGAGCGGATGTGGAAAAGAGTCCGAAAAGGTGGACGATTTGGTAACAAACGACAATTATCAGCAGGCAGAAGAAAAGACAGAGAAAAAGGCAGAAAGCACGCCGACGAAGACAGAAGCCGGAACGAAGGTAATCAGCAAGGAAGATTTAAAGATTGGAGTCCTCTATATCGGAAGTGCAGAGGAGACTTCCGGTTATACCTATGCCCATGAAATGGGAATCAGTACGATGGCAGCAAATCTGGGATTGACCGCAGAGCAGATTGTGAGACAGGAAAATGTCAACGATGATGATGAGAATGCCATTGCATCTGCTATTCAGACGTGTATTGATGAGGGATGTAATGTCATCTTTGGAACCAGCTTTGGTCAGATGAATCAGATGGGAGTATTTGCAGAAAAATATCCGGATATTTATTTTGCCCACGGAACAGGATATTTAAGCAACGGAAAGAACTTTACGAATTATTTTGGACGTATCTATCAGGCAAGATATTTATCGGGAATTGCGGCAGGACTTAAGACGGAAAGTAATAAGATTGGATATGTGGCGGCACAGGATAATACGAGTTCTGAGGTAACCGGAGGCATTGATGCCTTTGCGATGGGGGTTGCATCGGTTAATCCGGATGCATCAGTCTATGTAAAAGTAACCTATAGCTGGTATGATCCGGAAGGAGAGGCGGCAGCAGCAGAGACCCTGTTAGAGCAGGGATGTGATGTTTTGGCACAGCATTGTGATACAACGGCACCACAGACTGCAGCCCAGGACAAGGGTGTCTGGGGAATCGGGTATAATTCAGATATGAGCAAAGAGACACCGAAGGCAACACTTACTTCCGTGCTTTGGACGTGGAGTGCTTATTATACCGCTTATGTACAGAGTATTATAGACGGAAGCTACGATGGTTCTAACTACTATGGCGGCATGAGTGAAGGACTGGTAGGACTCTCGGATTTGGCAGATTTCAATGATAAAGAAGCCGAGGCAAAGATTGAAGAGGCAAAACAGGATATTCTAAGTGGAAAAATGAATGTCTTTGATGGTGAAATAGAGACTAATGATGGAAGAGTGATTGGAACAAAAGGCACTACCTTAGATGATGCAACCATTACAGGGGGCATTGACTGGTATTACAAAAATGTCGTTGTTTTGAATTAGGAAGGAGGCAGTTATGAAAAACATCAAAATTAGAACAAAAATGATGTCTTTGGCAATTCTGCCGATGATTATTATGGGTTTACTCATATCGGTGGTATCCTTTCGTCGGTTGTCATCTACCATTTTAAGTGAAACCGAGAATTCCCTAAGGGCAACCGCTGAGGCTGTACTGGCTGCATATGACCAGAATGCAGGAGATTATTTTCAAAATGCGAGCGGAAATGTCTGGAAGGGCGGATACAATGTGTCCATGTCAGAGGGACTGATAGACAACATCAGCAGTAATACAGGAATGGCAGTTACCTTTTTCTATGGAGATCAAAGAATTGTTACATCTCTAAAGGATAAAGACGGGAACCGGATTGTTGGCTCGCCGGCAGGAGAGACAGTCAAAAAAGAGGTTCTGGAAAAGGGAAAATCCTATTTTACAAGCCGTGTATCCGTAGACGGAGAATTTTACTATGGCTATTACATTCCGGTTTATCAGAACGGTTCGGATAAAGAGATTGTAGGAATGATATTCGTAGGAACACAAAAAGAAAAAGTTACGGATAAGATTTCAAGTGTATATATGCAGATTGCAGTAATTCTTGTTATCTCCACAATCTGTACTCTTATCATCGTTATGATGGTAACTAATAAGATAGCAGCAGGTATTAAATCCGGTGTCAGAACCCTTACGGATATTGCAGATGGAAATCTGACCACCGATATAGATAAAAAATACTTAGGACAGACGGATGAGATAGGTGAGCTGATTGAAAGTACCAACCGTCTAAAAGACAATCTGGTATCCATCGTAGCCGGTCTTGCAGGAAACACAAAGGAATTAGGACAGTCTTCAAACTATATGAATGAGGTCATGGAGAAAACCTCAAAAGAGATTGAGACTATGGAAAATGCTATTTTAGAGATTGCAGAAAGTGTAAAACAGCAGGCAGAATCGGCAAATCAGGCAGCAGATGGCATAGAAATCATTGATAAGATGATTGAAGACACTACAAAA
Source organism: Lachnospiraceae bacterium (assembly GCA_051879115.1). Lineage (GTDB taxonomy): Bacteria > Bacillota > Clostridia > Lachnospirales > Lachnospiraceae > Maccoyibacter. The sequence goes on along the minus strand of JBJELL010000113.1, from coordinate 828 downwards.
GAGACGGCAAGACTGGGCATGTCAGCGGAAATGATGCAGGAATCCGGAATAAAAGCCTCTAAGACTCTTGAAAATCTAGACCGTATCAACGAAGAAGTATTAAAAGCGGTACGTCGGATTGAAAAAGATACCAATACAACGAATGAAGCAGCAGATGCCATCCAGAAGGCAGTTGAAGTCATTATGGACATTGCAGAAGAGACGAATCTTTTGGCACTGAATGCCAGCATAGAGGCGGCAAGAGCAGGAGAAAGCGGCAGAGGATTTGCTGTTGTGGCTTCCCAGATACAGAAGTTAGCAGAACAGTCGGGAGTATCTTCCGAAAAGATAAGTCAGATTGTGGAACAGTTAAGTACCAGTTCTGACCAGTCGGTTCAGACTATGGCACAGGTGCAGGAGGTTATTAACAGACAGAGTGAGGATATCGGTAAGACCAAAGAGATATTTGCTACGGTAGAAGAAGGAATCGGAAAGTCCATAGAGGGAATTAATAAGATTCAAAAATCTGTCAGCAACTTAGACGATGCGAAGACTTCAATTGTAAACCTTATACATATGCTTTCTACAGCTACCCATGAGAGTGAGGAAAATACCAATACCACCTTAGAATCTGCCCATATGGTAAAATCGGTAGTGGAGGATATGTTAACAGCTTCCGATGGATTAAAGGATATGGCAAAGGATATCTCAGGAAGTGTCAGCACATTTAAGATCGAGGAAGAAAATTCAAAAGAATAGACTGAAATAACAAAAAACAGAGGTGTTTTTCTAAGAATTGAGGTGACCCCTTAAAGTTAGACTTTTACGAGACGACTTCGGTCGTCTCGT
>JBJELL010000112.1:0-3281 GCA_051879115.1 Lachnospiraceae bacterium | reverse complement strand
TGGAATCCGTGCAGGGAAATATGGCAGAGGCACAGGCGAAGAAAGAAGCAGGCGAGGCAGCAGTTCTTACCGAGGCAGAGAAGCAGGGAATCCAGTCTTCTTCCCAGGCAGCAAGACTGACCCTGTCTCAGTCCGCAGAAGCCTTATCCTCAGCAAAAGCAGGAATTACAGCAGAATTTGACGGAATTGTAACCTCCGCAGATATTGCAGCAGGAAGCATGGCTCAGGAGGGAATGAGTATGTTCTCTATCGCAGACGCTTCTAAAATGTGCATAGATTTCCAGCTCTCTAAATACAATCTGCAAAATGTAGAAGTAGGGCAGAAAGCGGAGATTACCTCTCTTGGCAAGACCTACAAAGGCAGTGTTGCAAGTATCGGAAAAGTGGCAGAAAAGACAGAGGCAGGAGCCGCTATGGCAAAAGCAAGAATCCATATCGACAATCCGGATACAGAACTTATCATTGGACTGGATGCAGAGCTGAAAATAGAATTAGGAAATAAAAAGGATGTGCTTGCGGTACCGATTGCAGCAGTCAATACTGATACAAAGGGAGATTTTGTCTACATACTGGAAAAAAGTAAGGTAGAAAAGAAATATGTCACAACGGGAATTGCTTCTAAAAAGAAAATTGAGGTTACGGAAGGGTTAAAAGAAGGTGAGACCGTCATCACAACCATTGACTCTGCTATCGAAGACGGAGTAGAAGCAGTCGAGAAAAAGAGCACAGAAAAATAGGAGGCAGGAATGTCACAGTTTTTAGAATATTTGAAAATGGCAGTTGCCAATATCAAAGCAAATAAGATGCGTTCTCTGCTGACGATGCTTGGAATCATTATCGGTATTTCATCGGTCATTCTGATTGTCTCATTGGGAAATGGAGCAAAAAGTATTATCACCGATGAGATGGCAGATATCGGAAAAAACCAGATTGCAATCTATACCTATGATGATACCGGCTCCTATGACATCACACAGGATGATATCGATGCACTCTATGAAGAAGTGGATGGAATACGGGCAATAGCAGCAGACTATGGAGCAGAGGGAAGTGCTATTACAAAAAAAGGAGAATTCAAAGCAAACGTCATTGGTGAAATGCCGGATTATCAGTATTTTTCCTCAAATGGACTCTTAAAAGGCAGATATTTTACGGAAAAAGAATATATGTCAGGACAGCTTTTAGCAGTTATTGGCGAAAGCGATGCCCTGCGTGTATTCGGCTCCACCGATGTTATTGGAAAAGAAATAGATGTTACGGTCTATGGAATTGAGATGAATCTGACGATTATAGGAGTAGAAAAGGCAGAAGAGGATTCCATGTTCTCCTTTACCTATGAGAATTCTCCGATTCTTCTTCAGATTCCGCTGACAGCATTTGCAAATCTCTATGGTATATCAGCAGACAGTTTCTATCAGATTATGATTTTAAGTGAAGAGGGAGCGGACACTTACCGGATTGCGGCAGAATCGGCGAACCTTTTAGAAAGACGTCATCAGTGCAGTGGAGAAGACATCTATCAGGTAGAAAATTTCAGCGATTATATGAACATTGTCGATACCGTCATCGGAGTTGTTACCAGTCTGGTGTCCTTTGTCGCAGCAATTTCTCTCTTAGTGGGAGGAATTGGCGTTATGAATATCATGTTAGTCTCTGTCACAGAGCGGACAAGGGAAATCGGAATCCGCAAAGCCCTAGGTGCTAAGACGAAATCCATCATGATGCAGTTTTTATCGGAATCGGCAATCATTACAATGATAGGCGGCCTGATAGGGATTCTGACCGGAATTGGGGGAGCTTTTTTAGTAGCAAAGATTGTAGGAATAGTACAGCCTTCCTTTGCGTTCACCCCATCCATCAGTTTGGGAACGGTTCTGCTTACCACCTTATTCTCCATTGGAATCGGATTGTTCTTTGGAATTTATCCGGCGAAAAAAGCAGCAAGACTCAGTCCGATGGAGGCACTTAGAAGAAATTAAAAGAAAAGGGTTATAAAATTGTAATTTAACAAAAAATCCGCTATACTAGAAGTGACAACAGATTATAAATATACTACGGCATTAAGGAGAAGGAAATTTGAAAAAGACGATATACAGAATGTTGGCACTTATGTTTATCGCAGGAGTACTGTCAATTACCATACCGCAGACTACCACAGTAAAAGCGGCAAATACAAGTGGCACCTTTGATGAGCGGATTACACAGTTAAAAAAGAAGTTCCCGGCGGGAAAATACTGGAATCATAAACAGGGAGAAAAGAACAATCCGGACAAGTATACCAGCAGTCCCTGCACCCATCATGGAAACTGTAGCAAAAACGGAACAGATTACAGTGGTTCCTGCGGCTGTAACAGTTTTAACGGCTGTTCGATTCAGTGTATGGGATTTGCAGAGAAATTAGGCTATGATGTGTACGGTACCAACCCAAGAACTCAGTGGACAAAGTCCTACAATCTTGCGAATGTAAAGGCAGGAGATATTCTCCGTTATGGATATCATTCGATTTTTATTACCAAGGTATCGGGAGACACCTTAACTTATGCAGACTGCAATTCAGATGGGCACTGCAAAATACGCTGGGATGCAACCATAAAAAAATCTCAGATACACAATCTGGTGTACATACAGCATGCCAACAATTACAATGAAGTTGTTCAGGGCAGCAGAATAAATCTTTCAAAATGTAAAATCTCCGGTCTGAAATCGACCTACACATATACCGGAAAAGCGATTGCACCTAAATTAACCATTAAGTATGGAAAGAAAACGCTGAAAAAGGGAACGGATTATACCATAAAACTGCAAAATAATATCAATACAGGAAAAGCCCTGTTAAAAATTACCGGAAAAGGGGATTATACCGGGTCGTTAAATAAGAGTTTTAAAATCGTACCTAAAAGAATGGTTTTACAATCAGTAGAAGCTGTTCAGGATGGTCAGTTAAAACTGAAGTGGAACAGAGATAAGAAAGCCTCAGGTTATGAAATATTTGTATCCACAGACAGGAATTTTAAAACAGGAAATACGAAGGTTTTCGTCAATAAAAACAGTACCACAGCCAAGGTGCTAAAAGGTCTGACAAGTCAAAAACAATATTATGCGAAAATCAGAGCTTATAAAGTAATTGATAATAAGAGATATTATGGGAAATACAGCATAGTAAAATCCGTTGTGTGTCAATAAACGAGAGTTGTAACATGAACATTCGTGTTACAACTCTCGTTTTCAGTTGTTTTTAAAATTTAGAAACAGCCAAAACAGCTCCGCCTAAGATAACCAGA
>JBJELL010000111.1:0-3292 GCA_051879115.1 Lachnospiraceae bacterium | reverse complement strand
ATAGGAATAGACCGGACAGGAGATTCCAAAGATAAGAAGTATCTTATGAGGAATTACTATCCGGCTATTTTTTTGCCTGTTATTTTGCCTTGGAAAAAACTTTTCATCTATAATGAGGTATGCTATAATATAATCGACTATGGTTACAGCACAGAAAGTATGATGAGCAGATATGATTCATGAAGAAAGAGTCCGTCAGATGATGAAGCTGGCAGTCTATGATGAAAATAAAAAGAGAAATCAAAAATCAGAGCAATATTTTAGACGGGATTATATGGCGTATGAAATGATAAAAAGTTTCTTTTGTGGAAGTATCGGCTTTTTTTTGATAGTGATTTTAGCAGGAGTCTATCTGAATGGAAAGGGATCGGATGTTTTTGGCAATCAGAAGTTTTATTATCTGCTGATTTTAGTAGCAGTGTTGTATGTAGTTTTTATGGGAGTATTTCTGGCTTTGACCTATATGATTTACAGTACAAGGTATGAAGAAGGACGAAAAGAAGCAAGAGAGTATCATCGCATTCTGAAAAAAGTAAATGAATTGTATGAACAGGAAGAGAATGCGAAGACGGCACAGGAACAGAGTTGAATAAAAAGCCGGGAGAAAGATAATGACTAGATTAATAGAACTGCGTGAAAAGATACGGGAATTTTATAGCAGATATGACCGAATCATCCGGTTTGCGGTAAGGTTTGTACTGGGACTTTTCACGTTTTTGATGATAAATAACTATGTGGGATATATGGGAGCCTTGAATCATTTCTATGTGGCACTGGCTTTGGCATTAGTCTGCGCCCCATTTTCTGTCAATGTAATACTTTTAGTGGGGGCAGTAATGATTATATTGCATTTGTATGCACTTTCAATGGAAGTGGCAGTGATAGCACTGTTATTCTTCTTGATATTATTCTTTTTGTATTTTCGATTTTCCCCTAAAAATGGATATTATGTAGTAGTAGCTCCGGTGGCATTTACCTGTCACATCCCCTATGTGATGCCGATTGCGGCGGGACTGTTAAAAGAGCCTTCTTCCATTATATCTATTGTATTCGGTACTATGACCTATTATTTCCTCAACGGAGTCCATAATAATGTGGCATTGTTAGAGGACGTATCGACACAGGGCGAAGCGACGGGCAAAGTTGTGATTGCCTTGAATCAGATGATTGGAAACAAGGAGATGTACCTGGTACTTGCAGCACTTTTGATATCTCTGTTAGTAGTCTATTTTATCAGACGATTGCATATTGACCATGCATGGAGTATTGCGATTTTTGCCGGATTGTTAACGGAGTTTGTGATATTGTGCACCGGATATCTGGTTATGGGAATATCGGGAAGACTTCTGTGGCTGATTGTTGGTTCGGCTATCTCAGGAGTCTTAGGAGTGTTGATGGAATTTTTCTGTTTTAATCTGGACTATAGCAGGACAGAAAAGGTACAGTTTGAAGATGATGAATATTATTATTATGTGAAAGCAATTCCGAAGATGAATTTGTCTTCACAGGAAAAACGGATTAAGAAGATTTCTAAAAAACTTTAAGAAAGAGGACATAATTCGTTCATAATTTTTCCATAGTATAGAGAAATGTGTAAGAAAGGAAGTGAGCTGTGTGCAGAATTTGTTTGCGGTATTTGCCGCATTCTGGGATAAATATATGTTCTGGATTAATCGTCCGGATATGACAACCACAGATGTTATTGAGATTTTAATCATTGCATTTTTGCTTTATCATATACTGGTGTGGTTTAAGACAACCAGAGCGTGGACGCTTCTTAAGGGAATTATAGTTATTCTGGTATTTATCTTATTAGCAGCCGTTTTTCAGATGAATACTATATTATGGATTGCAGATAAGACGATTAATGTGGGAATCATTGCGATTTTGATTATTTTCCAACCGGAAATGCGTAAGGCATTAGAACAGCTTGGAAGAAAGAAATTCATTTCGGCACTGTTTTCTTTTGACAATGCAAAAGCTGCCACGGAACGCTACAGCGAGCGTACGGTAAATGAGATGGTAAAAGCCTGTTTTGAAATGGGGAAGGTAAAGACAGGGGCATTAATTGTAATTGAGGGAGAAATTGAACTTGGCGAATATGAGAGAACCGGTATTGAATTAGATTCTGTGCTGACGAGCCAGTTGTTAATCAATATTTTTGAGAAAAATACACCTTTACATGATGGAGCAATCATTGTGCGGGGCAACCGTATTGCAGCGGCAACCTGTTACCTTCCATTGTCGGACAACCTTGAACTGAGTAAGGAACTTGGAACAAGACACCGTGCAGCAGTGGGTATCAGTGACGTCAGTGATTCTTTGACAATCGTAGTATCGGAAGAGACAGGACATGTTTCTCTGGCAGTAGAGGGCAGACTCTATCGTAATATTGATGAGAAATTCTTAAAAGAAAAGTTAATGAATACCCGTGGACAGGAAGTGGAACAGGGAAAATTCCTAGATTGGAAAAGGAGGTTGCAGAATGTTAAAAAAGGCAAAGAACCTTCTGATAAATAATTTGGGTCTGAAGCTGTTGTCAGTGGTGTTTGCATTGATTTTATGGCTTGTAGTTGTGAATATCGATGACCCGGATAAGACGAGAACATTTACAACAAATGTTACTCTTGCAAATGAATATGTACTTGCTGATATGGGAAAAAGTTATGAGATAACAGGTGACAGTAACGTTGTTACCTTCCGTGTAACGGCAAAGCGTTCTATTATTGAGCGTATGAGTGCCTCTGATTTTAAAGCTACGGCAGATATGGCGAATATTGAACTGAAAAAAGATGGAACAGCAGTGGTTCCGATTGATATCGTGGCAAACCGTTACAGCAGCCAGATTGATATTGACAGAAAGAACAAAAATCTGGAACTGACAGTGGAAGATATGCAGAGCAATCAGTTCAAGATTACGGCAGAGACAACGGGAACACCGGCAGAGGGAAGTGCAGTAGGAGAGCTTTCCGTGTCTCCAGATGTCATCAGCGTATCGGGACCGGCTTCCGTGGTTGGAAAGATTGCAAAAGTATCGGCTGTTTTAGATGTCAGTGGAAAGTTTGAGGATACACAGGACAACGTAGTTCCGGTCTTATACGATGAAGACGGCAATGTATTAGATACTTCAAAATTGACCTTTAATCTGGAAACAGTATCTGTCAAAGCCGAGATACTGAGTATCAAAGAGATTCCGGTAAGCTGTGAGACAGGCGGAGAACTGGGAGATGATTACCAGCAGGTAAGCGTAGAGTGCAACCCAGAAAAGATTAAGGTAAAAGGAAAAGCAGAG
>JBJELL010000110.1:0-3305 GCA_051879115.1 Lachnospiraceae bacterium | reverse complement strand
AAGCTGAGAATGGGACTCGAACCCACGACCTGCTGATTACGAATCAGCTGCTCTACCAACTGAGCCATCCCAGCACATGCAAAAATCATACTTTAATATTATATATAGAAACCATAAAAAAAGCAATGCTTTTTTTGAAAAAAATAAAACAAAATGACACAGGAGAAGAATAAGTGTATAATACAGATATCAGGGCAGGAAGGGAGAAATCTATGCCACATTTTTGTGATATCTACTATTGTCTCAAAGAAAAAGAAGAGCAGCCAAGGCAGTATGTAAAGCGTCTTTTAGAATACGGATTTAAAAACAGCTTTGGTATTTCATATAGAGAAGAAGAAATCCAAAAGGGAAAGTATGGGAAGCCTTATATGGACAAAGAAGGAATCCATTTTAACATCAGTCACGGACATCGCATCGTAACTCTTGCTTGTGCCAATGTACCGGTGGGAATAGATGTAGAGAGTGCAAGAACTATCCGGGAAAATGCCATAAAAAAAAGCTGTACACCCAAAGAACTGGAATGGTTACAGCGGTCTGAAAATCGGGAATTGGATTTTTTAAAACTCTGGACATTAAAGGAAAGCTATGTGAAGATGGTAGGAGAAGGACTTCGGATTCCCCTCCCGGAAGTAGAATTTTTTATAGAAGAAACAGAAGAAATAACCTCTAACAGAACGGAGGGAGACTTTTTTCAATATGAATTAACAGAAGGGATTCTGTCACTTTGTCTGAAAAATAGTGGACATATCTGGAAAAAAGAGGAAATTAATATCCATCGATTATCCGGGGATTTGGAATTAAAGATGACAGATGATAAAAAAGTGTGATAGAATATAACTATTACGAAGGAGAAGGAGAGTACAGAGTGAAAAAGAAGTTTTTTACCATGTTTTTAGTGATGGTATTTGCCGGATTACAGATTACAGGATGTGGAAAAGAAGAAAAGAAAGAGACTTCCGATAAAAAAACAGAGATTACTGAAGAAAAGACAGAAACAACGAAAGAGAAGACCTCTACGAAGGAAGAGGAAGAAGAAAAAAAGGTTGAAGCCAAAAGAGGAAGTATTACCGACGATGTCTATATGAATGAGATATTCGGTGTCAATATTCCGATACCGGAAAATGCCACCGTCTATTCAGATGAGCAGATTGTGCAGATGCTTGGATTAGATGCGAATATTTTATCAGAGGACAAGGTCTATACGGCAAAAGATATGGAAGAGAATATGGAAGGTGTCGTATATGATGCGGTGATTGTGTTTTCCGATGAAGCGTCCAATGTATCGGTGATTTATGAGAATCGAGAGAAGTCTCCAATGGGAGATAAGACGGAAGAAGAGTATGCTGAGGAGAATGCAAAGCAGTTAGAAGCAGCCGAGGGCTACGGATATATCAGAGAGGGAATCTCAACAGAAAAGGTAGGAGGCACAGAGTTTACTGTGTTGGCGATGAAAACGGATTACTATTCGCAAAAATACTACTTACATACGATGGACAATTATGTCATAGAGTTTATTGTGACTTACACAGAAGAGACAAAGCAGGAAGCAGAAGATTTAATGTCTACAATTATTTTTAACAAAATTCTGTAAATTGGAAGTTATGTAGAGGATGGGGTTAGCCCATCCTTTTTTGATACCATTTTTCCACAAAACCGATGAGTCCGTAAAGTCCCATAGAGATGATGCAGAGGATGACAATGGACATGAGCATCCAATCCATCTTGAAGACCTGGGAAGCATAAATAATCAGATATCCAAGTCCGCACTTTGAGGAAATGAATTCGCCGATGATGACACCCACTAAACAGAGTCCGATGTTGACCTTTGCCAGACTTAAAAGTCTTGGTATATTCGCCGGAAGCAGAACCTTCATAAGAATATGACGTCTGCTACCGCCAAGTGTCCGTATGAGTTTGACCTTATCGGCATCCACCTCTTGAAAGCCCTGGTGCAGGCTTAAGATAGAGCCGAAGATTGCAACGGACATACCGGTCAGGATAATGGTTTTATAGTTTGCTCCAAGCCATACAATCAGGAGTGGAGCTAAAGCGGATTTTGGGAGACTGTTGAGTATTACAAGGTAAGGTTCTAACGTTTCCGACAATTTTTGGCTGCACCATAACAGGATTGCAAAAAGCAATGAAAAAAACAGTACGAATATAAAACTCACAAAAGTCTCAAATAGTGTTACGCCAATATGCATAAAGATAGAACCGTCATTTGCCATTTGAAAAAAACAGGTGATAATTTTAGAAGGACTGCTGAATACAAAGGAGTCGATGATTCCTGCTGATGCAGTCACTTCCCAGAGTAATAAAAAAAGAATACAGATACTCCACCTGCCAATCTGTACCGTACGTTTGTGTTTTTTCTGGGAACGGATATATTGCCTTTGGGCAATGGATAATTCACTCGTCATGATTTAACTCCTTCCAGATGATGTTGAAATAGTCTTTAAACGAAGGAGCGGCACGGCGCTCAAAAGGAGTCAGGTTTTCTTCAAATTCCAAAGGGATGACTGCATCCACCTGGGCAGGTCTTTTACTTAAAACAATGACACAATTTGCAAGGCTGACCGCTTCTGATAAATCGTGAGTAACTAAAATAGCAGTTTTCTCCTCCCGCTTGATGATGGTTCCGATATCGTCGGCTACCTTTAGACGTGTCTGATAGTCAAGAGCGGAAAATGGTTCATCTAAAAGCAGGAGTGTAGGCTGCAATACCAGAGTACGGATGAGTGCAGCACGCTGACGCATTCCCCCTGACAATTCACTTGGACGTTTTTCTTTAAAATCATAGAGCCCATAATTTTTTAAAAGAGAATTGGCATAGGCGATGGAATCAGGAGTCATCTTATTCTGGATTTCCAAACCTAAGAGGATGTTTTTCCAAATCGTCCGCCACTCGAAAAGATGGTCTTTTTGGAGCATATATCCAATGGGATTATCCGTCTGCCTGTTGATGGCTCTGTTGTTTAACCGGATTTCACCGTGTTCCGGTTCTAACAAACCGGAAATGAGGGAGAGAAGGGTTGATTTCCCGCACCCGCTGGGTCCGACAATGGCAATGAAATCTCCCGGATAGACGGTGAAGTTAATATTCGTTAAAGCCGGTGTCTCTCCCTGCATCGAATGGTAGGAGTAGTTGACATGGCTAATTTCTAGAAGTGGTTCGATAATGGGCATCCTCCTTTATCGTGTTCTATGATATTGTATGAAAAATGGAGGGAAATGTGAAACTTCAATTTTGTTGATTAGGACAATGACAAAACGTTTGAAACAGGGTATAATGAAATTACGCCAAA
>JBJELL010000109.1:0-3312 GCA_051879115.1 Lachnospiraceae bacterium | reverse complement strand
CATGGTGGTAACGGAATACCACATAGGAACCAAAAAACCATGATATATGCAAAAGAAATTTCATCTTCCGGTAACAAATATCAGCAGCACAATGATAAATACGGCAGCCCCCTGCCGCAGGTTATGGCTGAACTGTTACACTTTATTTGCTTCTCTGTACGTCACGGATTAAATCGTAGTTAGAATCCTTACCTTCTACGAATCCTGTTACCGGAGTTGTAAGACCCTGGAAGTCGTTGAAGTTAACAAATGCCTCTCTAATCTTATCCATAACTGCCGGATCCATCTTATTGCTGAATGCGATAGCATCTTTTTGAATATTTCCGGTCTTAGAAATAATCTTAATCTTAGACATATCCATGCCGTTCTTTTCTGCCTTCTCATATGCTTCATTGTATGTAGCACCGGCTGCGTATTCACCGCTTGCAACACCGGCAATAACCTGATCGTGGCTTCCTGCAAAGGTAATCTCGCCTAAGAAGTTCTCCGGATCAAAGCCTTCCTGCTGAATACTGTATCTTGCGTATAAGTAACCGGATGCACTTCCCTTATCTACATAACCGAAGTGTTTTCCTTTCAAATCTGCGATGGAATTAATTCCGGAATCCGCTCTTGTAATAATATATCCATTGTAATAGTCTTTACCATTTACCTTAGGTGTAGCTACCGGACTGATATCTGCAATCTCACACGCAGTTGTATAAGCCATTGGTGAGAACCAGCCTCCATCTAAGATACCATCTTTGATGTGTCTTCCAAGGGAATCGTAATCTTTTACAATCATTACCTTTACTTTCATTCCGATGGATTTGAAGATTCTCTCTAATACCGGTGCATACATGTCTTTGATGTCTGCCGGAGAAGTAAATGGGTTAATACCGATTACGACTTCATTCGGTTCTTTTACTTCACACATCTGATACTGAATCTTCTCACACATTGCATTCAGGTTATCACAGTATTCCAATAAGGAATCGTTCTTCTCCTGATGTTCTTCAATCATGGAAATGGATTCTCTCGTCTCATTGTCACTAGAAGAAATCTTATCCACCAGTTCATTCAACGCTTCTTCCATATCTGCTGATACATCCACATTGCGGTTTGAAATGCTGTTCAACTGTACTACATTTCCCTTCATGTTATCAACAGAATTCTGTGTCTCATTTAATACATTTACCGTCTGGCTCATCATAGCATTCAGACGTTCAATGGAATCTCCTGAATGTTCAATGGAAATATGAGCATTGCTTACGTTTTCCTCTAACTTCTTTACAATCTGCTCAATCTCTCCAACAAAACTATCTGTCTCGTTTGCAAGCTTTCCAACTTCGCCGGCTACAATGGCAAATCCTTTTCCATGCTCACCTGCACGTGCTGCCTCGATACTTGCATTCAAAGATAACAGACTGGTCTGCTCTGAAATATTTTTTATGTATTCTACAATCTTTTGAATACTCTTTGAGGATTCTAATAACTTTTCATTTGTCTCCTGTGTTACCTTAAAGGTATTCTCCAGTTCCTTGAGGATGTCATAGGTCTCCATAACGGTCTCACGTCCGTCATTTACCTGCTGCAATGTTCTGTTCGCTTCGGATTCAACCTTTGAAATACTGCTGTTAATCTCCTCACTGCTGCTGCTTACCTGACGAATACCATTCTCTACCTGCTCTACCTTAATAAGGTTCTCTGCTGAGAATTCTGCTATCTTGTGATTCTTACTAACCAGGGTTGCAAACGCCTCTTTATTCTTCTTTGCAATCCATAACAGCTGCTGTGTATCAAAGCCAAGAGTCTCCATCATAGTTCCCATTTCTGCATAGAACTTCTGGTACTGCTCTAATTTTGTTCTCCCTGCTGAATCGGAATTTGTATGTGTTTTCGTACTTGCATTCTTACCAAACATGCCCTTATCCTCCTTAATTCCGTACTAATATCGATATTTTCTATTATTCTACCACATTTCACATTTTTCCAAAACAGGAATCCTGTTTTTTTTGTAGTTTTTTGTAGTTTTGCACAAAAAAGGACTCGGAATTTAGTCCTTTTTGACTATTCCAAGTCCTTCTTTTCACATCCTATCTACCGGACATCTGCTCTTCCTGCTTCATGATCATTTTCTTTACCATTTCGCCGCCGATAGAACCAGCCTGTTTACTTGTTAAATCTCCGTTGTAACCTTCTTTTAAAGGTACTCCGATTTCAGATGCTACTTCTTCTTTAAAACGTTTCATGGCTTCCTTTGCTTCCGGTACTGCCATTGTGTTTGAACCTGAACTTGTGTTATTTGAGCTCATGGTTTCACCTCCATATTTTTTCTATTAATCTATTACTAAGACTGCGTTGCCGCCTGTCTTGATACTAGTATGATTCTTTTGTAGAAAAATATGTTGGTAAGTTCTTCCTATTTGTACACCATATGAAGTTTTACATCTTCTACCACTGCATCGTCTTTAAAATATTTTACAACTGCAAGTCCAAAATCAAATGCCGTTCCCATGCCACGGCTTGTAATCACATTTCCATCCGTCACTACATTTTCAAATTTGACGTCTGCTCCTGTAAGTTTTTCTTCAAATCCCGGATGACAGGCTGCTTTCTTGCCATTTAGGATTCCTGCTGCCCCTAAGACACTTGGTGCCGCACAGATTGCCGCCACCATTTTTCCAGCCTCTGCATATTCTTTAATGACTTTATTGACACCTTCATGTTCTCCTAAATGCAGAGTTCCCGGCATTCCTCCCGGAAGTATCACGCCGTCTAACTGTTCAAAATCCACTTTTTCAAATACCGTATCTGTCCCAAATGTAATCTTATGAGAACCGGTTACTTCCGGCTTTCCCATAATGGAAATCGTAGTAATCTCTAAATCCGCTCTTCTACAGATATCCACAACGGATAACCCTTCAATCTCTTCACATCCGTCTGCAAAAAAAATTCCCACTTTTGCCATGTTCTTTTCCTCCCGTGTTTTCATCTGTTCTCATTATAAGGATTCCCATTTTATTTGTCCAGTTTTCATCTCCTATTTTCCAGTTGTTTCTTTCTTCAAAATTCATTATAATAGAAACAGCTTAGAAAAAATGCAGCGATTCCAGAAAGGATATAGGGAATACATTATGGCTTCTTTTATTATCACTTTAATTATTTTTGCCGTTATTTTTTTTAGGGCTCACAAAAAGAGTAAGGCACAGAAAGAAGCCTTTGCAAAACAACAAAAGCAGAATACCTATGGCAATCCAACGCCGTCCGGTACTGCTCACCGCAGAACTGTTGAACGTCCGCGGGAGGATATTTTAACACGTTCTAAAAAGA
>JBJELL010000108.1:0-3321 GCA_051879115.1 Lachnospiraceae bacterium | reverse complement strand
AGGATATCCTGATTCGTTATAAGAGAATGCAGGGTTACAATGCACTCTGGCAGCCGGGAACAGACCATGCTTCCATAGCAACAGAGGTAAAGGTTATCGAGTCCTTAAAAGAGCAGGGCATTGACAAAAATGAACTTGGAAGAGAAGGCTTTTTGGAAAAAGCCTGGGAGTGGAAAGAAGAATATGGAGGACGTATTTTAAAACAGTTGAAGAAACTGGGTTCTTCTGCTGACTGGGACAGAGAGCGTTTTACGATGGACGAGGGATGTTCTAAAGCCGTAGAAGATGTATTTATCAAGTTATTCGACAAGGGTTATATTTACAAAGGTTCCCGTATTGTCAACTGGTGTCCGGTATGTAAGACCTCCATTTCCGATGCTGAGGTAGAACATGAAGAACAGGACGGATTTTTCTGGCATATCAACTATCCGGTAAAAGGAGAAGAGGGAAGATTCGTGGAAATTGCCACCACCAGACCGGAAACCTTACTGGGCGATACTGCCGTAGCAGTCAACCCGGATGACGAGAGATATCAGGATTTAATTGGAAAGACCTTAATCCTCCCATTGGTAGGAAGAGAGATTCCGGTAGTAGCTGATTCCTATGTAGATAAAGAATTTGGAACAGGATGTGTAAAAATCACACCGGCTCACGACCCGAATGATTTCGAGGTTGGAAAACGTCACAACCTCCCTGAGATTAATATTTTAAATGATGATGCAACCATCAATGCAAACGGTGGCAAATATCAGGGCATGGACCGCTATGAAGCAAGAAAGGCAATGGTAGAAGAATTAGACAATCTTGGACTTTTAGTAAAAGTAGTACCTCATGCCCATAATGTAGGAACCCATGACCGCTGTAAGACAACAGTAGAACCGATGATAAAACAGCAGTGGTTCGTAAAAATGGATGAGATGATTAAACCTGCCGTAGAAGGTGTTAAGAATGGAGAAATCAAACTTTTACCGGAACGTATGGATAAGACTTACTTCAACTGGACAGACAATATCCGCGACTGGTGTATCTCCAGACAGCTCTGGTGGGGACACAGAATCCCAGCGTACTACTGTGCGGACTGTGGTGAATTTGTGGTGGCAAGAGAGAATCCGGGCAAATGTCCAAAGTGTGGCTGCACTACAATGACACAGGACGAAGATACCTTAGATACCTGGTTTTCTTCCGCATTATGGCCGTTCTCAACTCTGGGCTGGCCAGAAAAAACCGAAGATTTGGATTACTTCTATCCGAATGATGTATTAGTAACCGGTTACGATATTATTTTCTTCTGGGTTATCCGAATGATTTTCTCAGGATATGAGCAGATGGGTAAGGCACCGTTCCACACCGTATTATTCCACGGCTTAGTTCGTGATTCCCAGGGAAGAAAGATGAGTAAGTCCCTTGGCAATGGAATCGACCCATTAGAGGTCATCGACAAATACGGTGCAGATGCTCTCCGTCTGACCCTGATTACCGGAAATGCACCGGGAAATGATATGCGTTTCTACTGGGAGAGAGTAGAGGCATCTAGAAACTTTGCAAATAAAGTATGGAATGCCTCCCGTTTCATCATGATGAACATAGGAGATGAGAAACTTGAGGAACCTTCCTTAGAAGACCTTGAGATGGAAGATAAATGGATTCTTTCCGCAGTCAATTCCTTAGCAAAAGAAGTCACAGAGAACATGGATAAGTTCGAGTTGGGAATTGCGGTACAGAAGGTATATGACTTCATCTGGGATGAATTCTGTGACTGGTATATTGAGATTACAAAGACCAGAACCTATAAAAAAGAGGAAAATCCAAAATCCGCAAAGACTGCTATGTGGACTTTAAAGACGGTACTTATTCAGGCATTAAAACTCCTTCATCCATACATGCCGTTTATTACAGAAGAAATCTTCTGCACCTTACAGGATGAGGAAGAGACGATTATGCTCTCAGAGTGGCCAACCTTTAAAGAAGAGTGGAACTTCAAAGAGGCAGAAGAAGCTGTTGCCCACGTAAAAGACTTAGTAAAGGGCATTCGTAATACCCGTGCGGAAATGGATGTTCCGCCAAGCCGCAAAGCAAAGGTATTCATCGTAACCGAGGAAGAGGGATTAAAGGATACCTTTGAAACCATGAAGAGTGCTTATACGTTGTTAATCAGTGCAAGTGAGATTCAGGTACAGGGCAATAAAGACGGAATTGGAGAAGACGCTGTATCTGTAGTTATTCCGGGAGCAACGGTCTATATTCCATTAGAAGATTTAGTAGACTTCCAGAAGGAAAAAGAACGTCTTTTAAAAGAAAAAGAGCGTCTTACGAAAGAACTGGCACGTTCCAAAGGAATGCTCTCCAATGAAAAATTCCTAAGCAAAGCACCGGAAGCAAAGGTACAGGAAGAGAAAGAAAAACTTGCCCAATATGAGCAGATGATGCAGCAGGTAGAAGAACGACTCTCACAGATGAAATAGATTGACAATTTGATAAAACCTCAAAAGAATAACGAAAAATATTGCAAAAATTCACATTTTATTATACTATAATAATAGTAAGATAGGAGTAAAATTGTAATAGAGAAGAGGTGACCGTCTATGACCATCACAAAGAGAGAATTACAGCCAAGAGCACGTATTACCTACGATGAAATGGAAGCTTTTCTGGTTCTGCCAATGCCAAAGGAAGATGATTATACCTTAGAAGAGATACTGGCTTTTTTGGAAATGAATCAGATACGCCACGGAATCGAGGAAGAAACGATTAAGAAAATGATTCGGGAAAAAATCTACAACAGAGAGGTCTGCATAGCTGTGGGCACTCCGGTAGTAGATGGAATAGACGGCTACTTTGAATATCTTTTTAACAATCAATTCAGCAAAACGCCAAAAATCAGACCGGATGGAAGTGTGGATTACTGGAGTATCAACATGGTAGAGCCGGTGCAGAAAGATCAGGTGGTAGTTGTCTATCATCCGCCGATTGAAGGCGAAAATGGAATGAACGTCAAGGGTAAGCCGCTTCCGGCGAAAAAAGGAAGAGGACTCCCGCCGTTAAAGGGCAAAGGTTTTACCAGACAGGAAGACGGTGTAACCTATACCGCCAATATGGACGGTAAGATTGATATGGAAAATGACCGCGTTGTGGTATCGCCAGTCTATGAGATTTTTGGAAATGCCGATTTATCAGTAGGAAATATCAATTTTGTAGGTGATGTTTTAGTACATGGAAATGTTGCATCAGGAGTTACCATTAAGGCAACGGGAACTGTTACGGTAGATGGTGTGGTAGAGGCAGCGAATATCGAAGCAAATAACGACATTGTCTTAAGAAGTG
>JBJELL010000107.1:0-3331 GCA_051879115.1 Lachnospiraceae bacterium | reverse complement strand
ATCCCATCTCCATTATCATCCCATGTCACAGAGTCATAGGAAGTAACAAAAGCCTTACCGGTTATGCAGGCGGTATTGAGAAAAAATTATGGCTGTTAAATCATGAAAAAGCAAAGATATAAAACTTTGTATCGAATCTTTCGGGGAAAAGAACAAAAAATTGCGGTATCATTATGAATCATTTATCTAATACTATTGTCGGGGATTATTGTATTTAAGATACAGTTTTCTATTTCTTCTTTGGAAACGGCAAGATTTAAACCAAAGAGGACGAAAACGGAATGAACGGGAAGGAAATCAGCCCATGAGTAAAAAAGTATATGAATTTGATGCTATCATACAAAAAGTACCGGATATCAACGGATCCTATATTAATTTTCCATATGATGTAAAAGAGGAATTTGGCAAAGGACGTGTCAAAGTACATGCCACATTCGATGGAGTATCGTATGATGGAAGTCTCGTACGCATGAAAACCCCAAATCACATCATAGGATTGCGCAAAGATATTCGAGAACAAATAGGAAAACAGCCGGGGGATATGGTACACGTAACGATACAGGAGAGAGAATGAGGAGCAGTTATTATAGAAAATGTTAAAAAATGAATCTTGTAATCTTCCTCAAATTTGATATCATAAAGATTATAGTTCTAATAGGAAAAGGGGTAATCAAATGATATATGACGATGTACTACAAGCTATCGGGCACACGCCGATGATACGTTTAAATCGTATGAATAAGTCTGGAAATGCTCAGGTATTAGTGAAATTTGAGGGAATGAATGTAGGAGGTTCCATTAAGACAAGAACAGCCTATAACATGATTTTAGATGCAGAGCAGAAAGGTCTGATAAATAAAGACACCATTATTGTAGAGCCTACCAGTGGAAATCAGGGAATCGGGCTTGCCCTAATCGGTGCAGTGCGTGGTTATAAGACCATTATCATTATGCCGGACTCTGTCAGCGAAGAGCGCAGAAAACTAGTCCGCCATTACGGAGCAGAGGTAAAACTTATCCACGACGCAGGAAACATTGGAGACTGTATCGACGAGTGTCTTCAGACAGCACTTCGTATGAAAGCGGAAAATCCAAACGTATTCGTGCCGCAGCAGTTTGAAAACGAGGCAAATCCAATGGCACACAGGCATCACACAGGCCTCGAAATCTTAGAACAGGTAGCAGGACCGATTGACGGATTCTGTTCGGGAATCGGAACCGGAGGAACCATTACAGGAATCGGTGAGGTCTTAAAAGCACAAAACCCTGAGATAGAGATTTGGGCAGTGGAGCCGGAGCACGCCGCAATTTTAGCAGGAGGAACCATTGGAACTCATCTTCAGATGGGAATTGGAGACGGAGTTATTCCTGAGATTCTAAATCAGCAGATTTACGATAACATTTACATTGTAACCGACGAAGAAGCGATACAGACCGCTAAGGATTTAGCCAGATTAGAAGGAATCATGTGCGGAATTTCAAGCGGAACCAATGTAGCAGCCGCATTGAAACTAGCTGAAAAATTAGGAGAGGGAAAGACCGTTGTAACCGTTTTGCCGGATACAGCAGAGCGGTATTTTTCAACACCGTTATTTGAAAACGAATAGAAGATTATTGAGAAAAAGGAGTTAGAAGTATGCAGAGTGTGGAATGGAAAAAGGACTATGAAGAGTTTGTTAAGGTAACCAGACAGTTTTATGCCGGTGAGGTGGATATGAAGGCATATAAAGGCTTTTCCGGTGGATTTGGAAGCTATGCCCAAAGGGGCGGTCAGGCAAGTATGCTCAGACTTCGGACACCGGGAGGAAGAGTAAATCAAGAAAAATTAAAATTTGTTGCTGACAGTATCCAAAAATACCAGATTGACAAACTGCATTTTACTACATGTCAGACTATTCAGTTACACAATCTCAGTGAGCAGACCGTCTGTGAATTAGCAGTAGCGGCATTAGATGCTGGGATTCTCACCAGAGGCGGCGGAGGAGATTTTCCAAGAAATGTTATGATGTCTCCTTTAAGCGGTGTGGAAGAGGGAGAATATTTTGATGTATCACCTTATGTAGAGCAGGCTTCTGACTATCTGATTAGCAGGATGAAGGATATCAAACTGCCAAGAAAACTAAAAGTAGGATTTTCCAATTCGCCAAAGAATCTTCCACATGCCACATTCAGGGATTTGGGATTTGCGGCAAGAAAGGATGGAAAATTTGATGTCTACAGTGCCGGAGGTCTTGGAAATAATCCAAAACTCGGCGTACTGACAGCTCAGGCAGTAGAGGGCACTAAGATTCTTTACTATATCGAAGCCATGATTCAGTTGTTTTTAACCTACGGTAACTACGAAAATCGTGCAAAAGCCAGAACCAGATACATGCAGGAAACTTTAGGAGAAAGCTATGTAGAAGAGTTTGAGAAGAAGTTAGAGGACGTTCTACAGTCCGGCAAAAATTTAGACATCACAGTGGAAAAAACTGAGATTACCAAGACAGGAGACGATGTAATAGTCGAGGATTCCCGTATCATGGAACAGAAACAAAAAGGACTCTACACCGTAGCCTACCATCCAATCGGAGGATGTCCGGCACCGGAAAAAATGATAGAGCTCTGTGAAAAGATACAGTCTATGGAACAGACAGAACTACGCCTGTCCCCGGATGAAGGAGCATATATTATAAATTGTACCGGAAAAGAAGCAAAGGAAATTTTAGAACTCACAAAAGACAGTGCCAACAATACCTTTGAAACCTCCGTAGCCTGTATCGGAGCCTCCATCTGTCAAATTGGAGTAAGAGATTCCCAAAAGTTACTGTCCACGCTGATAGAGGCATCCAAAGAGTGGAACTTCCCGGACGGTGCTTTACCAAAAATTCACATCTCCGGTTGTCCATCTTCCTGCGGAACCCACCAGATTGGCAGCATTGGCTTTAGGGGTGGAATGAAAAAAGTAGACGGAAAGCCACAGTCAGCTTTCCTCCTCTTTGTAAATGGCAATGACGAAGAGGGAAAAGAACAGTTTGGAGAACAGATGGGAACTATCTTAGAAACCGAAATACCGGAATTTTTAAAGGAATTAGGAGAAAAAGTGACAGACAGCGGAATGCTGTTTGAAGACTGGTATGCGGATCATTCGGATATGTTTAGAGAGATTGCAGGAAAGTATACGAAGTAAGATAAAAAGGTGATGTCGCACGAATCATGGATTTTTTGGATAATATGTGGTATTCCGTTACCACCATGCCAAAATTTCTAGGAGTATATCTTTGCTATTTGCGATGGTGTGTTCGTTACTATGCACAGCTCTCCACCCACATACGCACTCGTCGCCTCTTCG
>JBJELL010000106.1:0-3339 GCA_051879115.1 Lachnospiraceae bacterium | reverse complement strand
CATACCATAAGATGCAGGACCTGCTGCCATGTTATCCGGATGCAGGGTACGGCCTGTACCACCGCCGGATGCTACGGAGAAGTATTTCTTGCCTGCTTCGATTCTTTCTTTCTTATAAGTACCTGCTACAGGATGCTGGAATCTGGTAGGATTGGTAGAGTTACCGGTAATGGATACATCTACGTTTTCTTTCCACATGATTGCAACACCTTCCGGAACGGAGTTTGCACCATAGCAGTTAACTTTTGCACGAAGTCCTTCAGAGTAAGCTGTTCTGGAAACTTCTTTTACTTCATTTGTATATGGATCATATTCTGTTTCAACAAAAGTAAATCCGTTGATACGGGAAATAATCTGTGCAGCGTCTTTTCCTAAACCGTTTAAGATAACACGTAATGGTTTCTGACGTACTTTGTTTGCTTTTTCAGCAATACCGATAGCACCTTCTGCTGCTGCGAAAGACTCATGTCCTGCTAAGAAGCAGAAGCACTCTGTCTCTTCTTCTAATAACATTTTTCCTAAGTTACCATGACCGATACCTACTTTTCTGTGGTCAGCTACGGAACCCGGAATACAGAAAGCCTGAAGACCTTCACCGATTGCTGCTGCAGCGTCTGCTGCTTTTCTACATCCTTTTTTGATTGCGATTGCTGCACCTACTGTGTATGCCCAGCATGCATTTTCAAAACAGATTGGCTGGATTTTCTTAACCTGATCGTATACGTCAAGTCCAGCATCTTTTGTGATTTTTTCAGCCTCTTCAATAGAGCTGATGCCATAGCTGTTTAATACAGCGTTAATCTGGTCAATTCTTCTTTCATAAGATTCAAATAATGCCATTTTTGTCCGTCTCCTTTCAATTACTCTTTTCTTGGGTCGATGATTTTTACTGCGTCATCAACACGACCATACTGTCCTTTAGCTTTTTCCCAAGCTGTGTTTGGATCATCGCCTTTTTTGATAAAGTCTGTCATTTTTCCAAGAGAAACGAACTGGTATCCGATTACTTCGTTATCAGCATCTAAAGCGATTCCTGTAACATAACCTTCAGCCATCTCTAAGTAACGAACTCCTTTTTCTTTTGTTGCGTACATAGTACCAACCTGAGAACGAAGTCCTTTTCCTAAGTCTTCTAATCCTGCTCCGATTGCAAGTCCGTCATCAGAGAATGCACTCTGTGTACGTCCGTATACAATCTGTAAGAATAACTCTCTCATTGCTGTATTGATAGCATCACATACAAGGTCCGTATTCAATGCTTCTAAGATTGTCTTTCCCTGTAAGATTTCTGCTGCCATAGCTGCAGAATGAGTCATACCGGAACATCCGATAGTCTCAACTAATGCTTCTTCGATAATACCGTTCTTTACGTTTAATGAAAGCTTGCAGGCACCCTGCTGTGGAGCACACCAGCCTACACCGTGTGTAAAGCCTGAAATATCTTCGATTTTTTTAGAATGAATCCATTTTCCTTCTTCTGGAATTGGAGCCGGTTCGTGTTTTGCACCTTTAGCAACCGGACACATGTTTTGAACTTCCTGTGTGTAAATCATTTTAAGACTCCTTTCGATTGGATGAATTTATAGTTGCGTTAAATCTTTAACACACTTATAAACATTTTCTCATAAAATGTCGAAAACATCAAGCGTTTATTTCAAAATCCCATCTTCTATTTTTTCAGAATGGATGCTGTTACATCTTTTGGAATCTCGAAAGAGACTGTTCCCATGTATCCCGGTGCCGCTTCGTATTCGTCAAAGGCTATGACCAGATTTCCATTCTCATTTATATAAAAATTCTGGTCTTCTTTGATTTTATCGAAATCATCTCCTGCTAATTCCGGGTCTGAGTCAAGAAAATAGATTTTATTCTCATCTTCTTTCATCTGCGCTCTCATCTGCCCTTTGATGTTTTCACTGATTGGTGTGATATAGTCGCTGTCTTCTTGAAACAACTCCTTTAATAATTTTACCATTTTTCCCGTGCTGCGGTCAATATTATAATATTTTTCTGTCTGGGCGGCACTTGCCTGAGTTTCGGTAATGGTATACTTAAGTGCAAACCAGTCTTCGTTGTCTGTTAGAACCTCATAATCGGTGTCTACGCTTTTCATTTTGGTATCGTTTTCGATATCTTTTTGACATTCCTCAATGAAACGTTTTGTATCTTCGCGAATCTCAATATTGATATCCCCGGTTGCCTCATCTATTTCTGCCGTGACATCATAGCCCTCTGCCTGAGGTGTTACAATCTCTGCGTGATAGGTGTCCGTATCCACTTCATAGCGGTCTTTTACGGTCACTTTGATAACCTGTCCTAAAACCGGTACACGCTCCATGGCATAGGCAATCTGCTCATTTGTATTTGCTAAAATTATGACTGCCGCAAAGGCTGCTGCCATTCCAAGTCCAATATTTCGGATGATAGTAATTCTTTTCTTTTTCTGCTTTGCTTTTTTTGCCTTTTGAATAGTCTCTTCTAAGGACTCTAAACCACCTTCTGGAGGTGTAATCTCTCTGTAATCCTCTTGCATTTTTATGAATTCCTTCTCTGTTCTATTACTCATAGCTTTTTCTGCCTCCTATTCTGCTAACGATACCCGAAGTTTTTTCAGTGCCCGGTAAAGACGGCTCTTTACGGTATTGATGTTCTCATCCATAATCCAGGCGATTTTTGACAGTTCCATATCTTCAAAATACCGAAGAGTTACCAATGTTCTGTCTTCCGGTTCTAACTTTTCGATTGCCTCTTCTAAGTCAAAATCCCTGTATTCGTCCTCACGGCTGTCCTCTTTCATTTCTGCCGTAGGACACAGACGCTTTTTCTTTCTTAAGAACTCATTGGCTTCGTTCATCAGAATCCGGTAAATCCAGCTTCCTGCATATTCCGGATTTTTTAAGGTATCACTTTTGCAGATTGCTTTATAAGCTGCTTCCTGCACAATATCCTGAGCGTCTGTCTCATTATGCACATAGCTGTATGCAAACCGGTAATATTTCTCGTAGTTGGTAACCAGTTCTTCATGCACCAGCTCCTCTGTCTCTTTTTTGTGTCGTTTCATTTTCTTGTGTCCTCCTTGAAAACAACGCGTTGTTGTCTGTATACATAGGTTAGACGGTCAGGAAGTATAAAAAGTTTCAGCAAAATATGATTTTTTATTATTTTGTAATAGAATATTCTGGAATTCCTGTTATCTGATAACAGCTCAGCCATAGCCTGTAACATGGGGCTGTTGTACTCATTCTGTGCTGCTGCGGATAGAATATCCGTTACCGGAAGATGGATTATTCCTGAAATAAATCATGGATTTTTTCGATAATATTGGTATGACTTTTAACA
>JBJELL010000105.1:0-3339 GCA_051879115.1 Lachnospiraceae bacterium | reverse complement strand
GACATAATTGCCGTAATGAGAAAGTAGAGTCCCGTCTCTTCGCTATAGATAAGACTGACGAACCACGGCAGAAGCATAAATCCGCCTAAAAACGTCATAACCCAGCCTAAAATGTATACTACAATTTTTCTGTTCATTTTCCTAACCTTCTAAAATATCATCAATATCGCCTAATCCTAACTCTGTGGTTACAATAATCACACTGTCGCCGCTGCAAAGCACATCACTTCCACTTGGTACAATCATTTTACCTTGACGATAAATAGAACAAAGCAGCACATTACGTCTGAGCTTTAACTCACTGAGCGGTTTGCCGATTACTTTTGCCGTATTACTGATAATGAATTCCAACGCCTCTACTTTTCCATCCATCAGACGATAAAGAGTCTGCACATTGCTTCCCACCGAATTCTGCATTGCCCGCACATAACGGATAATGGATGCAGCCGTAATCATCTTCGG
The DNA here is from genome assembly GCA_051879115.1 of Lachnospiraceae bacterium. Classification (GTDB taxonomy): domain Bacteria; phylum Bacillota; class Clostridia; order Lachnospirales; family Lachnospiraceae; genus Maccoyibacter. The sequence continues at coordinate 2,877 of JBJELL010000105.1, read as the reverse complement.
AACAATCAGACTGTCAATTCCCAAATCATTTACTACCTCCGGGAACTCAATCTTATCAATCTTCGTCATCGTCTTCGCGTTTGACACTCTCTTAGCATACAGGGATAACATAATATTCTCTTCATCTAGATTTGTCATTGCCGCTAAAGCGTCAATTCCCTGTATTCCTTCTTCTAAAAGCAATTCCTTGTCAATAGCTTCTCCCTGAATAATCAGTGCCTTTGGAAGTGCCTCGCTGAGCTCCTCACAGCGTTGTTTATCTTCCTCTATAATCTTTACCTCTACACCGGTATCCTGAAGCTGTTTTGCAAGATAGAAAGATATCATACCTCCTCCTGCAATCATAATGGACTTAATCGGGTTCGCCGGAACTCCGATTTTTTTGAAAAATGGTGTTGCTTCCCGAATCGGAAGGCTTACTGAAATTTCATCTCCAGATGCCAATATAAAATCACCACGGGGAATCACAATTTCTTTTCCTCTCTTTACAATACATACCAGAACTTTTTTACTGATTTTAACGGCAAAATCCGCCACACTCATTCCATCTAAGATAGAATTTTCCGGTATCACAATATGTAACAGACTCACACGGCTTCGGAAAGTCTCTGCTGAGAGTGCCGACGGATATTGCACCAACCTTGCCATCTCACATGCCGCCTCCCACTCCGGATTAATCGACATGGATAACCCCAGTTCCTCTCTTAAATATCCAATTTCTTCATAATACTCAGGATTTCTGACTCTCGCAATGGTCTGACAGTTGCCTGCCTTTTTCGCAATCAGACAGCTTAACAGATTGACCTCATCCTGATTGGCAACGGAAATCAGCAAATCTGCTTTTTCCACTCCTGCCTCTTTCTGGGTTCGGTAACTTGTACCATTTCCCAGCACACAATAAATATCCATTTCAGATGAAATATCTCTTATCTTCTCTTCATCTGAATCAATTACCGTAATTTCATGACCTTCTTCATTCAAATGACGGGCAAGAGTAGATCCTACCTTTCCACTGCCCACTATAATGATATTCACTCTTTTATCCTCCAATTTATGTTAAAAAAACATGCTCGAATTATTATACTCCAATCTTTGTATTTTGTCGATGTATATTCTGCTAAGAGATAGTATAGATTTTTCTTAAAACGGCTCGAATAACAAAAGGGTGCACTTAATAAAGACTATGTGGATAACTCGTTATCTTTAAGCGGCTGATTGGAGTCTCTGTTTCTTATTATGAGCTTTATACAGATTAAAACCGCAAAAAATCAGCGTGAGTTCCAAAATAACGTTTTTCTCGCCTCTTCGGAATAGTCTTTTGTAGGATTTATCCCATTTTAAAATGCCAAATGTACCTTCTGCCCGGATACTGCGGTTCATTCTTAAAAGTGCTTCATGTACGGATTCGAGATTTGAAATTACTTTTTGATGAATAGAAGTCAGCTCCTTTTTTCGTTATAAAGAATTTTTGTCCGGTATGCCATATTGCAAGAAAAAATAAAGTAAGATATAATATGACAAAAAAATAGATGGTTGTGAAATTATATCTGATATATTGGTCTTAGGATAGTGCAATACAAAAGAAAGGAAAAGTATTGTGAATCATTTTACATTCATAATATCAGGAAAACGATGCCGGTATTTAAAGATAAATATGGAGTAGTACAAAGACCTAAGTATAGATGCGGAGACTGCCCTTTTGGGAAGTTAAAAACCACTATTAATGAGGAACTTTATGGAAGAGAGGAAGAATACTGGGCATGTGAACGCCCGTTAAATTCACCGGAACCATGTCTGTATGATGTGGATTATGCGGATTATGAGGCATATTTGGAGGCACATCCGGAAGAAAAGCCCATGGTGGAGACAAAGTTTCGGAAATTTATGTGTGATTTTTCAGGCTTAGCCTGTGCCATTCTTATGATGTTTGTGGGAAGCAGTGTGAAGCAGATTCTGATAATTATGGCACCTTTTGTTATCTATTCCATATATTATAAGATTAAAAATAGAAAATTCCTTTGGAAGACATCGACATTGGAGCGTGTATTCCGGGTATTTGATATATTCTGGCTGATTCTTTTTATTCGGGGATATGTTTTGACTTTGTTGCAATTTATAATTTCATAGCCGGAAAATGTTAGAAAGAGGGACTGTAAAAATCAATGTGTTATTGGCAGTGGGAATTACAGCGACAGCTTTCGGGACACTTTTTTTGCAGGAATATCGGTGTTTGCGGTAATTACCGTAGGAGCTACATATTTTCTCTATACCCGCGAAGTGAAAAAGGCGGAGAGTATCCAGGTGGAAGAATTTTCCTCAAAAACATCACGGGAAAAATCCCGCACTTCTTGACACAAAATATGATTTTGATATAATATACTTAACAAGACAGTTGGAGGATAGAGTACACCTATCCGCTCCAGTAAAATTTAATTATTAGCTATTTGAAGATAGCCGTTCCTAAACTTTGACGAGAGCAGGACGGCTATCTCTTTTTACTGTCATTTCTGACCAGAGTAATGATTGTACAAACCATAATTACAAACGTAAACAGGTCACTGTATGTAACCATTGCACCATCCCCTTTCACAAGACTAGAAGCGAATGGTGTTGACCGTCCTACCAACTGCCTGGGTAAATATACTACATACTGTTTTATTTCTCTTTCCTGAAAAAGAATCCTTAAAAAATCTCAACGGACTCGCAAAGACTCAAGTCCCAGAAAATAGAAAAATCTCAAATTCTGCATAACTACTGGATTTGAGACCAAATAAAAAGAGCGCGAGACGGGAGGGTCTGCCCCAGCGAACACAGTGAGCGAGGGTGCTCGAATAACAAAAAAGAGATATCCTCTTGGACAATGTCATTAAGTTAACA